>CAXDSX010000334.1:0-2594 GCA_963992075.1 uncultured Pseudomonadales bacterium
AATGATACGGCGACCACCGAGATCTACACCTCTCTATTCGTCGGCAGCGTCAGATGTGTATAAGAGACAGCCTCCAATGCAATCGAGATCTTGCGGCCGTTCGGCGTTGCGAAGGTGTAAAGGTCAATACTCATTGAACAACTACCTCCTACTAGTATCGCGTTACTTGGGTTTCCTGAGGCGGAAAAGAAAGCGATCCGTGTTGCCACGTATATCCGGTGCGAACACTCCCCCCGTGCGATCATCCTTCGGATTTCGTAACAGATCGCCGGATCCATCGAGTTGAAACGCTGAACGTGCGATTAGACCCCGCATCGCCGCTTCATCCATTCGATGAAGACGGTTGTTGTCACCTTCTGGATTACCCGCGTGGTCGATCACACCAAAGACGCCTCCTGGCTTCAGGAGGCCATAGACTTGGGACAATAACTCCAACGCAGCCGACTCGCCGGCACTGTTATAGATGTCGTGGAAGTTAAGCGCCGTTATCGCCAAATCCACGCTCTCCGATGGAATGCCCAAGTCACCCATATCGCGGTCGAGTCGGACCACATTCGTCAGACGCCCCCCCTTCAGTCGCTGGGCCAGGGCTTTATCGTAATACCCGTCCCTGTACTTCAACATCATCGGCGGGTTTTGGGCGTAGACGGTCCCTTCGCTTCCGACCGCATGCGCTAAGACCTCGGTGTAATACCCGCTCGATGCCATAACGTCCATCACGATGGCGCTTTCTTGCAACCCGAGAAAATGCAGGACTTCCGCTGGCTTGCGTCCGGCATCGCGACCCGTATCTGATTCTGGCCGGGCCCCGTCACGGATATTCGAACCGACATCCCCCTGCCCGAACATTGCCAAGACCAACAAAACCGACGATGCAATCCTGACGAGAGCCGTTCGATTAATTTCCATCTGTGGATTCCTCTCCCATGAAGCCTAAACCTACCAGAGGTAGCACCGTCCATGACAGGTTCTGGTTTGCGAGTAGGTGTTGAAGCGATTCAGTGCGACAACCTAGGTAGGTTCCTCGAGCACCTTTAGGTGCCGTGGAACGAGGACGCGTTCAACGCCTTCAAACACCAATTCGGTCGCGATCGCAAGAACTGCCGCCGGTATCGCTCCCTGTAAAACGAGCGACGTGTCGTTGAGCGCAAGCCCCGTGACAATTGGATCGCCCAGTCCACCTGCCCCAATAAATGCGGCGAGCGTTGCCGTACCGATGCTGATGACAGCCGCGGTACGTACACCGGCTAATATTGCGGGCATGGCTAAGGGTAGGTAAACGTATCGAATCTCATCGTATCGCGTTAACCCAATGGCCGTTGCAACTCGCCGCAATACCGGGTCCACCGTCACCAGGGCAGTAACGCTGTTGCGGATGATCGGAAGCAGCGAATACAAAAACAGCGCCACCACCGCCGGCAACATCCCGATGCCAAATATCGGGATCATCAGCGCCAACAGCGCAATCGATGGGATCGTCTGCAACAGACCGGCCACATAAAGTACCGCTCTGGATACCCAACTTACTTGAAATACCGCCAATGCGAGCACGATCCCGACGCTAGTCGCGGTGAAAAGCGCAATGGCCGTTAGCCATAGATGCCGCTTCGTGTTACGGATCAAGCTGTCGAATTCCTTCGAAAACCCCTCGCCATTGTCGAAACCACTCGAACGCTCCTCGGCAATATCGAAACCAATGGAGCCGAGATGATTCCTCGCTGCAGACGCGAAGTCCTCGCCCTCAAAAACGACCGATGCATTAAGGGCCGCCATCGACGAATCATCCAAAGTGCCCGCAAGGTCCTCGATCGCGGCCTGCGCCAACGGCGACAAATCGTGTCGAATGAGGGGAATCGCAAGGTAGGTGGGGAAAAAAGCCTTATCGTCTGCCAACACCCTCAAATCGTACCGTTGCAATTCGCCGTCGGTTGAATAAGCGTCCGTAACGTCGATGGAGCCATCGGCGATTGCCTGATAAGCAAGACCGTGTTCGATGCCGTCAGGGATCCAGTCAAAACCATACACACGCCGAAGCCCAGGCCATCCGTCCTCGCGCTCAAGAAATTCGTGGGAAACCACAACACGAAGGTCACGGTATTTGGTTAACTGCGATATCCGTTCTAAAGAACGCTCTTCCGCGACCTCTTTGCGCACGGCAATAGCGTACGTGTTGTTGAATCCAAGCGGAGAAAGTAGCGCCAGACCGCGCGAAACAAGGTGTTCGTCGAGCCCGTCAATCGAGGTGCGTTTCCCAAGTTTGAGAATCGTTTGTTCCAGCGTTCCGCTGTATTCGACATAAACGTCGATTTCTCCTGCTACCAACGCCTCGTAACAAATCAAAGTCCCCCCCAAGCCGAAACGACGGTCGACCTCAAAGCCCGCTTGTTCAAGGCGCTGGGCAATCATCTCTCCTAAGAGATAACTCTCCGTGAAGTTCTTACTCGCCACGACGATCGGCTCGCTGGCAACCGACCCCAGCCAACTGAGTAACGCAACCGTGATCGCAAGATGTTTCATAGTTGCGTCTCAATCTGTCTCTTATACACATCTGACGCTGCCGACGAATAGAGAGGTGTAGATCTCGGTGGTCGCCG
>CAXDSX010000335.1:0-2573 GCA_963992075.1 uncultured Pseudomonadales bacterium
CCGAGATCTACACCTCTCTATTCGTCGGCAGCGTCAGATGTGTATAAGAGACAGACCACGGACCTCGGATTTAGCCTACCAGCTGCCAGTCAACTGGAATCGCTCTTTCGAAGCCTCGGTGTCAACGACGAAAGCCAAGTCGTGGTGTACAGCACCGATAACATGATGTGGGCGACGAGGGCATGGTGGCTATTGCACTACTGCGGACATCCCAACGTTCGTGTTCTCAACGGAGGTTTCGGTGCCTGGGTCGCGCAGGGTCTAGACGTTTCGGATCAACCGACCAACTATCCGGAAGGATCATTCTCCGTCGAAATCAAACGTAATCGGTTTGTGGATAAAGACACCGTCTTCGATGCCATCGGTGATGACGCTGTTTGCACGGTCAATGCACTAGCTCCCGCTATGCATTCTGGTGAATCGGCGATCTCTTACGGTCGGCCTGGACACATTGCAGGAAGTTCTAATGTGTTTTACGACGATCTGCTTCTCAACGGCCACTTTCGACGAAGTGAAGACCTCGTAGAAATCCTCAGCAATAAAGGACTGCTGCAAGCAACCCAAGTGATCGCCTATTGCGGCGGCGGTATCGCGGCGACCATCGATGCCTTCGCGTGCCTGCTCGTGGGACAGGAACAGGTCTCGGTCTATGACGGTTCGATGTCGGAGTGGGTAAAGGACGTGTCCATGCCCCTCGAAACTGGTCCTTGACTTAGGCCAAACGGCGAAGATCCTCCAGCAAAGTGTCTGAAATGTTATTTCCGTGTAGCTAACGTATGCTCAACAGGACCGATCATTGGAGAAGAGCATGGCAGAGAATGGAGAGATGACCGACCATACCAAAGGTTTCGTCTCCGCACGCGGCCCCTTCGAGATTTTTCAGAATCCGCCCATGAACGCACCCTTCCCTTCAGAAGCGGTCAACGAGGACAGGGCCGCAGATGGCTTCGAATATAGCGACCTCGCCGAAGAATACGGCGAGGAGCCCGTCCGTCGAAAAATCGGCGAGATGGTTAAGGCCTTTTCGGCGGGCGTGAGTACAACGCCTCTCTTCGCCCAACGCGCTGAAGGCGGCATGAGTTTAGTCCACGTTTGGTTTGGCCCTAACTTCCCTTTATTTCGTCACAGCCACCCAAAGTACGGGGATTGTCTCTACTACGTGGTCGCCGGCGAAGTGGTCCTCGGTCGACGACGCCTAGGACCCGGTTCAGGTTTCTTTGTACCCAATGGAATGCCGTACAAGTACACGGCTGGCCCCGCAGGAGTCGAAGTCCTGGAGTTTCGGGCAGGAGGCGGTGAACCAAGCGCCCCCGGAATGAAGCTTGACGAACATTCACTGGATTCGATTCAACACATCATTGACGGCGCCAACGACCACGTAGATGAGTGGCAAGTCCCCGAAAGGATTGGTGATACCGCGTTGCGTCAAGCGGAATACGAAAACGCCGCAAGCTAGTGTCCCGACGAGCCAACAGATGTGCTCTGTGGCTCATGCTCGTGGTGGTCGTCTCGATTCATGCGAACGACAGCGTGTCAGTTACGGACGCAAGAAAAAGTGTCGATCAGTGGCTCCAATTAGTTGACGACGGTCACTTTAGCAACAGCTTAGACAATGCCTCGTCCATGTTGCGAGACGCCATATCCAATGAGAATTGGAATCGAGCCCTCCGTACGTCTCGTTCGCCGCTAGGGAAGATAGGTTCGCGCAAGTTAATGGGTGCCAAGTTTGTTGAAAACCTCCCAGGAGCCCCCACGGGAGAGTACGTGGTCTTTGGGTTTGCCTCTGCCTTCGATACGAAAGACAACATGATCGAAACGGTCACGGCAAGAAAGGATGACGACGGGATTTGGCGCGTGGCGGGTTATTTCATCCGCTAAATTTCTAACCACTTTAAATAACCAAGCGCTACAACTGAAAGCCCGCGATATTCCCGTGGCAGATCGCCCGCTCGTTGGCGGTCAAAATGGGGTATTTCCACGAGCTAGGCGTCCACGTCAAGATTCGAATTTGATGACCCGTCCGAAACCCTCTGATAGGTTATCGCCGCCTCGAAAGACCACGCGAACAACCGCACGGAAGCGAGACGAATTACAAACAAGGTAAATTGATGGCTAGGTCCGACTCGTACGCATTGCCTCTGGACACGAACAACGATTCACTCGAGCTGATCGGCGGCAAGGGTAAATCACTTGCCCGGATGGCAAATGCCGGGTTTTCAGTTCCCACCGGGTTTCACCTGACAACTGAGGCCTATAAGCGCTTCGTCGATAGGAACGGACTGCAATCGAAAATTCTCGAGTTGGCCAAACCGGAAATCAGTGGCATAGCGCTCTCTTTCGAACAAGCCTCCAACAATATCCGCGACCTATTCGATCAAGGGGAAGTGTCCGACGACATCGTCGCGGAGATGACGACGGCCTATACCGCCCTCGATGGCAACGATCCCGCAGTCGCGATCCGTTCATCGGCAAATGCTGAAGATTTGCCGGAACTGTCGTTTGCCTGTCTCTTAAACACATCTCCCAGCCCACCAGACCGAGGCGGAGCTCCTATGCCGTCGTCTGCTTGAAAA
>CAXDSX010000336.1:0-2542 GCA_963992075.1 uncultured Pseudomonadales bacterium
TACACCTCTCTATTCGTCGGCAGCGTCAGATGTGTATAAGAGACAGGTTGATATCCCGACTTCCATCAATTTACGGCAAGGCGACTTTGTGCCTCAGCGCCAAGGATTTAGTGCTGTATCAAGGTGGCGACCGGTCGGGATCGTTGCTATTGGATGGGTCCTATTGGCCGTTGGTCTTGGGTTTATCGAAGGATGGTGGGCGCAGCAGAAAACGTCCGAAGCCAGAGTCGAAGCTCAGGCTCTCTACCAGTCGGTATATGGACAACAAGGAGTGAGCAATCCCGGGCGGCAAATGCGCCAACGTATGGGTCAAAGGTCGGACGACCGCATTACATTCGGGAAACTCATTGGTGTTTTCGCAAAAGGTGTTGGCCAATCGGCTCGCGATCTAACGCTTGCCAGTCTGACGTATACGGAAGCACGAGAAGAAATCGCATTGAGTTTTATCGTAGGAAACCTAGAGCTTCTAGAAGACCTCAAACGAGCGCTCGAGCAAAGCGGTATGGCGGTGGTCATCAACTCTACGGAAAAGCAAGCCGACAACGTGTTAGTGAATATGCGGCTGGGGTTACGATGATGTGGGTTGAACAAGCGCTCGAGGACTCGACTATTGTTCGTCGGTTTCGGGAACTACCGACGCGACAGCGCCAAGCATCGATGGCGGCTGGCATTTTAGTGGCGATAGTTGTCTTTTACATCGGCATTTGGGAGCCGGTATTCGATTATCGAGAGAATGCGATCGATCGCATGACGACGGCACGACAAGACCTTGAATGGATGCACCAGAATGAAACAGCGGCTCGAGGTCGGCTTGACGCCGGCGAGGAAATCGAGGGAGTCAGTATCGCAAAGCTTTCGACCAGTGCTAGGCAGTTTGGTTTTTCGTTACAGAGAATTCAATCGATGCCGTCAGGCGGCGTCAGCGTTCAATTGCAGCGGCAACCGTTTAACGCGGTACTCCGCTGGTTAGAGTTCTTGAATGGAGAGTATGGCTATCGCGTAGTGAACGCGTCGTTGAATTCCTACGCCGAAGGGCTTGTGGATGCCCGAATAACTATTCAGTAATCGGCTTTCTTGAAGGGACGAGGTTGATGGTAAATGCGGCATTATCTTCGATACGTTTTCTTGAAAATAACAACGGAAACGTCCGGTCGTTTGCCCAGTCGTCGAGTAGATTGTCGTAGTAGGGGCTCTCAGGATCACCGGATTGGCCGGGCGTATTCGTCATCCGTGCCGTGTCCCAGTCACCTGTATCCACCACAAAGCGCCAGGATGCGCCGGATCTGACGCGTAGATTACGAGAGAAGAAACCGTTGCTATTTGTTGTGTTACCGCTGCCACCGCGTGGATAACTCATGAGTTCCATGGAGTCTTTTAGTAAGCCTTCGGCAAAGGGATATAAGGGATGCTCAAAGCGGATGGCGTGCAGATCACCCCAATGCCACCGTTCGGGATATCTTCCCATAAGACGCACGCATTCTTCGTATGCGTTCTCTAGGCTCGTGACCACCAATTCGTCGTAAGCTTTGTTATCCATTAGTTCGAGCACCGCGGATGAACTTAGGCTCTTGATTGGCGTAACGCTTCCGAAAAGGGTTTCAATGAGTGCAGGGACTAGATGTCTCGTATACCAAATAGCAAAAAACGAGGCCGTAGAGGAACGCGCGTCCATTTCGCCATCCCATCCCTCGAACAGCGTTTTAATCGTGTTTGGAAGTCGACGAGGTATTTTTCTTAGCATTTGTTCTGCGAATACCGATTGGTAGTCGTGCTGTAATGCTATGGAATTGCGAAGCGTGTGTTTCCGTTGGCGTTGAAGGACGTTTTCTATTCTTCGTTGTCGCCAGGGCGAGGACCATTCGAATCCAATTCGGTACTTGTCGATGGGATAGTGCGGCGGCAAGGTCATAGCATTTGCTGTCGCAATAAATCCCCTGTCAGGGTTGAACTCGCTTGGCAGTACGTCGATAGCGAAGAATCCATTCCACTCGTACTGCCCGTCGCCAGGGACAGGCAATAGACCGTCGAAGTTTTCACGCCGCGGAAATAAACCAGCGGGTTGATAGCCGATATTTCCCCGGGTATCGGCGTAGACATGGTTTTCGGCTGGACCGCCCCAACGTTTAAGTGCGTCATTGAATTCGCCCCAATTATTGGACTTCATGTACGCGATGCTTCCAAAGTAGGGTGCCATTCCCGGTTCAAGCCATCCTGCACGTAAAGCGTAAAGACGCTCAGACTCTCTTTTTACGACGGGACCGTGCTTCGTGAACTCGAGAGAGACGGTTACGGGCTCCGCGTCACGAACCTCTATCGATTCGACGATGCGCCGTAGCGGTTGGGGTTTTCCGGCGTGGACGTATTGATATGGATTGCTTGGATCTAGCGGGTAGTAATAAACGTCCTCTTGATCCATCGCAAATATGGTCAAGCCGAATGCGATGTCTGCGTTATGGCCAATCGAAATACCAGGTAAGGTTGGTTCGCCCGCACCGATGATATTGATACTGTCTCTTATACACATCTCCGAGCCCACGAGACC
>CAXDSX010000337.1:0-2536 GCA_963992075.1 uncultured Pseudomonadales bacterium
AATGATACGGCGACCACCGAGATCTACACCTCTCTATTCGTCGGCAGCGTCAGATGTGTATAAGAGACAGCTCCCATCACCATCCAAAGGGCGTACGTCACCGGTGCGTTGTGCCCACCGGCGAGCATGAATTTGTCCGCGTACGGATGTTTGGGTCGTCGATAGTCAAAACGGAGTCCGCCCGCATCGGGCCCAATCAGATGGCTGGAAACAACGTAAGGAACGTACGCCAGAGGCCCGCCGAAATGGCCCGTCTGGGCATAGTTTCCAAATAGCGTAATAAGCATGGACGATAGGAAGCCGATGTCTTCTAGGCGTTCGATATCTTGCTCGAATGATCCTAGTCTTTGTGTCGAGGCCTTGGGCATCGGATTACCTGCTCTTTGCGATGAAAGCGTTGCACTTCAATAACTAAAATACTTCAAGTTGGTCGTTCTCCCAACGGTTTAACGCGCGGGTCTCGATTAGGAGCCGCGCTCGATTGCCTAGCGTTTCTTTCTCGTCTGAGGCAGCGAACGAGTATATGCAAATTGACGCTGTTTTCCCGCTCGCCGCAAGCTCCGCAGTCACGACATCGTATTTGTTAGGCTTGAGCTGTTTCTGATTGCGAATGAACGGTGGGAGACATGAGATTACTGATGGTTGGCGTAGTTTTATTGGGTTTTCTGGGGTCCAACGCATTGGCGGTGGGTGCACCCCCCTCGATGGATCAAGCAGACTTTACTAGGACGCTCGATGAGATATCGAACTGGGGACGCTGGGGAGCTGATGATGAATTGGGCACGTTGAACACGATCACTCCCGCTGTACGCGCTCAGGCCGCGTCGCTGGTGAAGGAAGGAACCACCGTCTCTCTTGCGCTGCCGCTCAATAAAATTGCTGACGCGATCAATCAAAAGCCTTTCGAACACGAAGTCTTTATTTTTGGTGGAGACGAATCGTTCGATATGGATCCAGAAGACATCCCCCAAGCTGCTGGGGATGTCTTCAAGATCGACTATCACGGCTTTGGTCATTCACATATGGATGCATTGCCTCACTTTGCGTACGGCGGCAAGATGTATAACGGCTTTCCTTTTGAGATGAATGCTGAGGACGGGTTCTCGAGACTGGGAGTCGAAAATATTGCCGAGGTCGGCGTATTCACTCGTGGTGTGTTGGTGGACATGCCGAGGTTCTTGGGTATCGACTTCCTCGAACCGGGAACTGCGATTACAGCCAGCGATCTTGAGGCGTGGGAGAAAGCCTCGGGGGTTCGCGTGAAGGCAGGCGATGCGTTGCTCGTACGAACGGGTCGGTGGAAGAAGGTGGCGAAGGACGGTCAATGGAATTTCATTCAAGAAGCTGCTGGTATGCATGCATCCGTCGCTCGATGGTTGAAAGAAAGAGATGTTGCGGTGATTGGCTGCGATGGCGTATCGGATGTGATGCCGTCAGGTGTGACTGGCCGGTTTAACCCCTTGCATGAATTGGTGTTAATTGGCTTGGGGATGCCAATTTTCGATAACCTGGATTTGGAGTCTTTAGCTGAGAAAGCAGCGGCAACGGGACGCGCGACTTTTCTTTTTGTCGCAACTCCCCTCCGAGTATCTGGTGCCACAGGGTCACCGCTGAATCCTTTGGCTGTCTTCTAACCAAGAAGTCGCGTGCTTTGTTCGACGACCGAAAACCGCTGTAGGAGATTGTCCTTAGCTGGAACGTGGGGCCAATTCGAATAAAAGAAGAGCGTCCGTATCGACGATGCCCGGTGGTGCAGATGTGCCACCGCCTACGTATTTGCGTTGCAATTCTGACAACAAGGCTTCGATGTCAGGGTGTTTTGACGTCACGGCGATGAGGGTACGTTCGTAGCGCTTGCCCTCGATTCGGACGATGGCTCGGGGATCGTCCTGGACTTCCAGTGGCCATTGTTTCCACAATCGCCCGAGCCAGGTATTTCGATAACCACAGGGAACATAGATTCTGCCCTCGTGCTCAATCATCCAGACGGTTCGCGACCGAGGCGGGGACATGAGTTGTAACTCAATGGTTGAGACGTCGCGAGCGAACGTCCAATCGGGTTCGTCTTGAACGAGCTCGCCGTATTGAAGCGGGCCGCCTGCAATAATTCCAAACGGACCGTCCGAGAACCGAACGGCAATGGCGTAGGCGGTTGCAGTTACAACCAAAATAGCGATGACGACGATAAAGAATTTTTTCATTTGTTCACCTTTTTGTTATGTGCTTAAGGCCGAATCACGCACGCTCAATCATGGTTCGTGCCATACGCGCCGTTCCGCAAGGTAGGGCTTAATCGGTCACTATTTCAGTTTTGCCTCGACGAGGCCTAAATCCAACATGGTCTGGCCGGTCTCGTGCAAGGTGTCTTCAATAGCGTGTGTTTGAAGGCCGAGGTCGGCTCGGGCCTTGTCGCAGTGCGCGCGAGGGGCATCGTACACCTTGCCGTACTTCTCAAGCATTGGCGCCAATTCGTCGGGGGCACCGCCGACGTCAATAAGCGGAAAGAGTTTCAAAAGATGTTCTTGCAGCTGCATGC
>CAXDSX010000338.1:0-2535 GCA_963992075.1 uncultured Pseudomonadales bacterium
ACGGCGACCACCGAGATCTACACCTCTCTATTCGTCGGCAGCGTCAGATGTGTATAAGAGACAGCTTTGTAGCCTCGGGAGAGCGAAGCATAGAGGCGTGTTGACTCATCCCATTGATATTCGATCGCCAATCGACCGCCAATCATGTTGTCGCTTGGATCGAATTGAACGTTTTCTGAATCCCCGTAATCGCTCTGGTGATTCTCCGACCGAAGGCCAAGGGTGAGTCGAATACCGCCACCAAGATCACTTCGCGTTTCGCCAAAGACGGCAATCCGGCGCACCGTGAAGGTGCTTTGGTACGGGGCGGGGAGGTAGGTGTACTCTCGACGAAGGTCGACATCCTGATCTAATAAATACGCCCCAACACTCCACTCGGTCGTTTCACGAAAAATCTGGTGCGATGGATTTGATACGAGCCGTAGTTCAGCGGTCGAGGTGGCTCGATCGCGAAGGTAGCGATCGGTGGAACTGTACTCCCAGGGATCGAATCCAACGTGCGTCCAGTCTTCGTCATAGCCGTAATCAATATCCGAATTTGCGATCCCGAAGCGACCGATCAGGTCGAATTTATTGTTTCCGTTCCATCCAACTTCTGCAGACGCGAACGACGCGTCGTGGCGATCCTGTCCAGGCTGATCCGAGCGCGTGATCCGATTGTTATCTAACGAGAAAGCGTCGTAGCCGTTATCAACATGGATTAGACCGGCCGTAAATTTGAGCCGTGTTGATTCAGATAGATCGGTGTCGAACTTCGCCCGGAAGGTGAGTTCATCGTGGCCATTGGTGTCATTCCGACCAAGGTAATCGTTGTTCATGAAGCCGTCGTCTGAATACTTCTCGATGGCAATCCGGAATCGAGAACGATCGGTTATCGAGTTGGAAATGACCCCGCCAAGTCCAACCATGCCGTAATTTCCCGCCGTTAGTTTCACGTCGGATTCAAACGTGCGCGTGGGTCGATTGGTGACAATGTTGATCAATCCGGCTAAAGCGTTGGCGCCGTATAGAGTGCCTTGAGGCCCACGCAAAATTTCAACTTGTTGGATGTCGAAAAGCGTTGCCGCAGTCGCAGCGCCACTAAAGTCGATGCCATCGATGAGGACCCCGACCGATGAATTGAGCGGCTCCGCAAACTGGCCCCGTTCTCCGATGCCCCGTATTTGAATAAAGCGAGCTCTGGAGCTTCCAGCCGAAAGATTCACGTTAGGCGAGACGGCAACCACCTCTTCGAGATGCTGCGCCTCCCTTTGAGTGATGACGTTTTCGCCTAGTACGGTCACGCTGGAGGGGACATTTTCGAGCGTTGTATCTCGCAATTGTGCGGTCACGACGATTTCGGGAATGTCGTCCACCGCAAACGCGTTAGTGCCTCCGGCAAAGGCAAGAAGGACAAGACCCAATGTTTTCATGTAAATCCTCCAGGACCGGAGGACGCAGGGACCTATTCCTCCGCCGGCATCATCCGGGTCAGGTTCAAAGGGTCCGTGATCCCCACGTCTCAGGCTTTGTAGCCACCCCTTAGGTAGGAAGGCATGTTCGACTCTTGTGGAATCGATTTCAAGTAGTCGCTAGGACATCGGCAGAATTTACGTTATGCGCTTACGACCGGACTAGAACGCTCGTTTTCGGCGATCTTGGCTTGTACTTCGCTGACTTTCTCTTCGGTCAATGGGTACATCCATAGAAGTGGCATGCCGACGAACTTGAATAGCGCTGGAATGACGGAGTAGACGCACGCGAGCATGAATAATGTATAGGTGCTATTGATTCCGCTTTTCGGATCCGCGTGCTCGTCAAATCCCCACCAGACGACGAGACTGAGGCCGATGGTGATGCCGAATGCGTAGGACCATTTTTGCACCATGGACCAGATGGAGAAGTACGCGCCGGCTTGGCGTTTTCCTGTTTGGCTAGTGTCGACATCGATAACGTCGGCGAGCATCGCGGCCGGTAATGCTGACAGCGCTCCAATCGCAGAACCTTTCAAACACATGACTATAAGGAACCACAAGTGTTTGCCGGTATCGATGCCGTCAAAATACTCCATGTAGGTTTGGTACGTGGCCGAGGGTAGAAACGCGAGCAAACTCTCGAGGCGGAAAGCGGTGAACCAGTCGTTATCCATCCATGTGATTAATGGGATGAACGAAGACCACAATGCGTACCAACCTATGGCCCACATGGTTGCCTTGTGTTTACCGATTTTTCGCGACAGCTTCATCCAGAGCGGAATTGCCGCCATTTGGCAGACGAAATACGGAGCGAGGTAATACCCGTACAGTTCTTCGACCATCAGGACGTGTTTGACAAAAAATACTGAAAGGCTGTTGGTCATTGCCGAGCCCATCGCGGAAGTTGCAAAGATAATCAACAGGTACACGTACCCTCGGTTGGTCATGACATAACTCAAGCTCTCGCGCAGTGTGATGCGTTCTTTCTTGGTCTCGTAGACCGGGTACTCGGGAACTGCGAGGAGCGTAATCGCGGTCGTTAGGGGCATGAATATGCACTGTCTCTTATACACATCTGACG
>CAXDSX010000339.1:0-2530 GCA_963992075.1 uncultured Pseudomonadales bacterium
TTTTCAAGCAGAAGACGGCATACGAGATCAGCCTCGGTCTCGTGGGCTCGGAGATGTGTATAAGAGACAGGCCTATAGGCCAAGAGGAACTTCAAAGTCTTCTGCCTGTCGAGGGCCGCACAGCATTTGTTTACGTAGGAAGGGGGGCGATGCCGGATCCAATCAGCTACGAGGCCACGGTCGAACGGGTCGCGGCCGAATTGGATGAACGGACCAGGTTCTCAAAACTTTACTTACGGTTAAAAGGTAATCCCAACGTATCTCCGGGAAGATTTATTGACGTCAAAGTGGTTGGTCCGACCGTGGTTAACTCGCTTGAAATACCCGAAAGCGCCGAACAAGGTGGCGGCTCGGTATGGATCGTCAGGAACAACAAGTTGGCGAGCGTTTCACCGCGTATCCGGAGTCGTTCCGCCGACGGCATACTCGTCGATGCGTTCGACTACGGCCAAGGCATCGTGGTGGGCGTTGTTCCGTCCGCGTACATGGGTATGCGCGTACGAGCGGTAACGCGTGAATTGACCAATGAGTGAAATCCAATCAAGCGATTCGAATACGCCGATCGGTAAGTCGGGTGGAGATCGCTTACTTGCAGCTTTTGCGGGCAATTCGGTGGCCGCTAATCTCACGATGCTAGTGATGCTTATTGGTGGTTTTTTCGCCTGGAAAAATCTAACCACAGAAGTATTTCCTACGTTGGATCTCGGGATCGCTACGATTTCGGTTCCCTATCCGGGAGCTACGCCAAGCGAAGTAGAAGAAGGCATCACGCGACGGTTGGAAGAGGCCATTCTCGGTATTGATGGCGTAGACCGCGTGCGGTCGACGGCGTTGGAAAACTACGGCGTAGTATCGGCCGAACTGAAAGATCGCGTCGACCTCGTCAAAGTGCGTAACGACATCGAGACAGCGGTCGATCGTTTGGCCGATTTCCCTCCTTTGGATGCAGAAAATCCTGACGTGGTGATCGCCGAAACCGTTAGCGACGTGATGGCCTTGGTGGTTTCGTCCGAGGGTGGCGAGATGGAATTGAGAAAGGGTGCTGAACTGCTAGAACAGGCGTTACTGGCTTTACCGAGTATTTCGTTGGTGTCGCTGGATGGTGCTCGTGACTACGAAATCGCGATTGAAGTTAGCGAAGAAGCGTTGCGGCGTTACGACCTTTCAATGAGCCAAGTAGCAGCTGCAGTGCGGGCATCGTCGTTGAACTTATCAGCGGGCGAGCTGCGTACCGATGCGGGTGACCTGCTTTTGCGCACGAACGAGAAACGCTTGTCAGGAAGAGAGTTCGACGACATCGTTATGCGGGCGTCTCCCGATGGAAGCATCTTGCGACTTCGCGACGTTGCGAGAATCCGCGATGGATTTGCGGATTTCGATCTGATCAACCAGTACCAGGGTCGGCAGAGCGTTGTGGTGAAGGTTCAAAAGTCGGAAACAGAAGATGCCATTGGTATTGCGGCCGACATTCGGACGATGCTCCAAACGTTTGAAGCACCGGCCGGAATTGATGTCGCCGTGCTGTCGGATCAGACGGTGCTTATCGAGTCGCGGATCAGCCTCCTGGTGAAGAACGGCTTGCTCGGCTTCGTGCTGGTATTTCTTTTTTTGGTCTTGATGTTGGACCTCCGGCTGGCCATATGGGTTGCCATGGGCGTGCCAATTTCCTTCTTAGGAGCGTTTCTTTTTTTCGACGCATTTGATGTCAACATCAACATGATCTCCCTTTTTGGCCTGATCATCGTAATAGGCGTCGTTGTAGATGATGCGGTGGTTGTTGGAGAAAACATTGCGGCGGAGCGTGAATCGGGCCACGTCGGCACCCTTGCTGCAGTAAATGGCGTCAAGGGCGTATTGGCCCCGGTGTTCGTGGGCGTACTCACAACGATGGTAGCGTTCGGCGCGCTTGCGCTCGTTTCCGGCACGTTCGGGCAGATCATGCAGGATGCTTCTATGGTGGTGGTGATCGTGTTGACCATGTCGCTGGTCGAAGCGTTTTTCATATTGCCGGCGCATCTAGCCCACCCTGGGAGCTGGAGTCGTTATCCATTGGATATGGTTCAGCAACGAGTCGGTACTTGGGTCAAGCGTTTTCGTGACGAATGGCTTGTCCCCAAGATTGCTCGCGCCGTCCATCGTCGCTGGCTGACCATGCTGGGCTGGTTTGGACTTCTCTTGGTGGCGGTAACCCTTGTCGCATCCGGTGCGGTTAAATTTGTCTTTTTCCCTGCGCTTGAGTCGGATCGTATTAGTGCCCAACTGACGTTCCCGATCGGGACACCTTTTGAGATTACGCGCGCCGCTTCCGAAACCATCGCTACAGCTGCTAACGAAGTTAATGCCCAGAGTGGCGGTACGGCGTTTGAATCGACATTGGTGACTATTGGAGGCCGCCTTAGCTTGGGAACGGGGGGACCTGGCGGTGCTCCTGGATCGACCTTTGCGAGTCACATCGCGTCCGTGCAAATTCAACTGCTGTCTCTTATACACATCTCCGAGCCCACGAGACCGAGGCTGATCTCGTATGCCG
>CAXDSX010000340.1:0-2520 GCA_963992075.1 uncultured Pseudomonadales bacterium
TGATACGGCGACCACCGAGATCTACACCTCTCTATTCGTCGGCAGCGTCAGATGTGTATAAGAGACAGATTGCATCTACCAAGGCAAAACCGATCCGTTTGCCTACATTTGCATGACGTCGCATCGTTGGGGGAATAACGCCCCGAACGACCTCTCCTCGACAGCGTTCCATCACGAGAAAATCGGCGCCGGCCACGGCGTGATCGTCACAGAATAGGTAGGCTCGAGGAGCCAAGTCAAACTGCCGCCATAACGTCGACAACACCTTGTATTCTCGACGCATGTCATGTGCCCCTGGAGCCAAAGAGCCGAACGGAGGGCGCCGAAGGACGAGTTCGTGCGTTCCAAAAGCGATCATGTAAGTCAGGTTCGCGGACCCATTGGGAAACTGGAGTACCCGGAATGAACCGCTGGTATCAATTTCCGATGGCAGCTTTAGACGCAAGTACTCCGCTATCCCCTCCCAATCGAGTTCTTCACCCGATCGAACCGCATCAAGCTCGGGCAGAGCCTTGTCTCGAAAGGGATCCACATCGGCAGGTATCATCTCCAAGACCTAGAATATCGCAATGGGGTTGACCGGGGATCCGGTCCCCCGAACAACTCGAAGTGGCGCGATCGAAAAGAAGAATTCCCAACGCCTTCGCTCGGCACAAGCACTAGCGAGCGTGTCTAGCCGCAAGTTGTCGAGTAAATGAAGGCCGATCGCCACAATGCCACACTGATGTATCGGCATTGGCCACCCCTCCGTGTCGGGATTTGGGATCGCATCTGACACGCCGTCCGAGCCAAGCATCGAGACACGTCGATCATAGAGCCATCGGACCGCCCGCCCATCCAACCCAGCCAAGCCTTCGGTAGGCGCCCAGGAGCCCTTTGCTTGTCGTCTTGCATCACGCCCGGTCGCTATTAGTAGGATATCCCCCTCGCCAACGGTGACGTTTTGCTCACGCTCAGCAGCTTCAAGATCTTCCGGGGACACTCGTTGATCGATATCGAGCCAGTCGACGCCCCTGAGTCGAGGTATATCCAATAAAACACCTCGGCCTGCAATACCGTCTTTCCCTGCCATGATGCTATTTCGGGTTGCCCCAGTGCTTTTGACATCCGATGCTTTAAAGCCGTTGTACATCGTCTCTTTCACGAAGACGTGGCACAACGCATCGATATGTGACACGGCCATCCCATGAAACGCCACCCCGATAAAATCCATTGCAGACTCCATGCCTGGAATACCTGTCTCCGTGCAGGCATCCCCCGCCACGACCATCATGTGTTGGGCGGGCCTTGGATTGTCGGGCGCCGGCCGGGTCGGGAATTCCAGCGAGCAACTGACGGTAACGCCATCTTCGATAAGGCTTGCTGCAGCCGCCACTCGCGCGGGCGTAATGTAATTGAGGGCCCCACGCTCGTCGTTATCACCCCATTTACCCCAGTTTTTTACGTCTTCGAAAAGCGCTTCTAGTTCCTTTGTCGACATCGTCATTGTCTACTTTACTCCAATCATTCGACCCTCCAAGCATACTGGATCGTTCCGCCAATCCGATGCCCGCAACAACGAGAATTAATGCGACCAGATGATGCATTTGCAAACGCTCATCCAGAACAAAAAAAGCCAACGCCACAGCAAATAATGGAACAAGGTTAAGAAAAATTCCCGCCCTTGCGGGGCCAATCAATTGCACACCCTTTATGAAAAATATTTGCGCTAAAAGCGAAGGGAAAATGGTGACCAGGGCGGCGATAACCCATCCGACGGTGGTCGGCGGCTGTGTTAAACCTAGATTCACCTCCGTCAGCAACATCGGTAACGACATCAGAAAGGCAGCAGAAGCCAGCGCAAAGAAAAGGTTAACTGCACCCGTGTCTGGCCGACGACGTAACCCAATGGTATAGGCCGCATACAAGGCACACGCGAACAACACGAGCAGATCGCCCCAATTAAACGAAATCGTTCGAAGTTGGTCTAGATCTCCTTCTAGGCCAACGACGGCAACACCCAACATCGTGATACCGACGCCGAAGGTTTGATATAGAGAAATGCGTACTCGGTATAGCCCGAATGTACCAAGCAAAATAAACATCGGCATAACGCCCTGAAGGATCCCGATGTTGATCGCCGACGTATGGTGGGCGGCCCAATAGAAGACTCCATTGAAGACCGCGAGTCCTAATGCCCCCATCGACATCAGGTATGGCCACCGCGCGCGCAAGGCGACCCAATCCCTCGCTACCGAACGATAGGCAAAAGGTGCCAAAACTAAGACGACACCAAGCCATCGCAAACTCACCAGCGCCATGGGTGAAATTTCACCCACGGCCAATTTCGCAAACACGGTATTTGCCCCCCAGAAAAAAGTGGTCAGGAGCAAAAGCCCATACGCGCCTGCGGTTTGCCGGCCAACTCCTTTCGCCACAAGGGCGTCTTTACGCTCGGGTCCCATCGCTGTCTCTTATACACATCTCCGAGCCCACGAGACCGAGGCTGCTCTCGTATGCCGTCTTCTGCTTGAAAAAAAA
>CAXDSX010000341.1:0-2510 GCA_963992075.1 uncultured Pseudomonadales bacterium
GTGGGCTCGGAGATGTGTATAAGAGACAGCTCTTACGCTGGAGCTATGGGGTACGGCCAGTTTATTCCTTCTAGCTTTCGCGCATATGCGATCGACTTTGATGGTGACGGAACTAGGGACATTTGGCGTAACCGCGTAGATGCAATTGGGAGCGTGGCCAATTACTTCTCACGACATGGATGGGAGGGTGAAGGCCAAATCGTGGTGCCGGTAACGGTTGTCGATGAACGGGTTGACCAGTTTGCGAATCAAGGCTTAAAACCCAAACGTTCGATAGCGGAACTTCTAAGAGCAGGAATGGGATCAGTAGCGTTACCCGATGAGGAACTCGGCGCTCTTTTTAAACTAAAAAGTCGCACCGGTTGGGAATATTGGCTGGGTCTGCACGACTTTTATGTCGTTACGCGATACAACCACAGTCACATGTACGCGTTGGCCGTCGTGCAACTTGCTGAAGGTATCCGTAGCCGGTGGGGCGATGTCAGCAAACCGGGTCGCTTGTGAGGATTAGTTGTGCGCTCAAGGTTCTGGGATTGCTGGCTGTTGGCATGATCGTAGGCTGCCAGAGTTCTCTAATATCGAGGGAGGAGTCTGATTTCGAACCCGTGAATCCCCCAGCTTGGCTCAAGAACCTTCCGGATCCAATCGTTCTACATGAAGAACGTGTCGCAGCCGGTAATACCACCCCCTACTCGGTCCTCGGCGAAACATATACGGTGTTATCGGATGCCGCGGGATATGTGACCGAGGGGTACGCCTCTTGGTATGGCACTAAGTTCCATGGTCGGAAAACAGCGAATGGTGAACGCTACGACATGTATGCTTTGACGGCTGCTCACCGACGGCTACCTATTCCGTCCTATGTTCGAGTTACTAATTTGGACAACGGGCGAAATACAATAGTTCGGGTTAACGATAGGGGCCCCTTTCACGAGGATAGGGTGATAGATCTTTCGTACGCTGCTGCCGTGAAACTGGATTTTGAGAAGGTCGGTACTGCCAGGGTTAGGCTAGAAGTGATTGAACCCGAGGCGAAAATCTTAGCGATACGGTCAGCCCCATCGATCACGGCTCGATACTTCGTGCAAACCCGGGTACTCAAGGATTTTGATAGGGCCGATGCCGTCACAAGGGTTTTTAGTCGTATTTCGGATGCGACTCCATCGGTAGTGCGTATTGCTGATGAAGGTAGGTATCGAGTCAGAGCTGGTCCTATGGTGAATCGCGGTCAAGCTGAAAGGTTACTGGCCCTGGCAGTTATGCACGACATTCCCACACCCGAAGTCATTGAGGAATAAAACATGTGGAGGGCTCGGAAAACGTACCGTCGGCATATTGTAACTTTAGGGACGATCATCCTCATGTTGGTCGCCTCGTGCTCGGTTCGGGGAAACATTATTTTGCCGAAAGCGCCTGAATTGTCGTCAAAGGGATACATCTTGATGGATGTTGCATCCGGCAGGGTGCTGGTTGAATCGAATGCTGACGAGCCCCTTCCTCCGGCGAGTCTTACGAAGATCATGACGGGGTATGTTGTTGCAGCTGAACTAGAGACGGGGCGAATCAGTCTCGAGGATGCGGTGCCGATTAGTGTTAATGCATGGCGCACGCAAGGCTCTAAGATGTTTATTCAGGAAGGCACGATGGTAACCCTTTCGGACTTAGTACGGGGCGTTGTTGTGCAGTCTGGTAACGATGCTAGCGTAGCCATAGCCGAGTTCTTGGCGGGCGATGAGGAAGCGTTTGCGGATGTGATGAATCAGCATGCGATTACGATCGGAATGACTAGTACTAACTTCCTAAACAGTACTGGATTGCCCAAGGAGGGTCACCTGACCAGCGCTCGGGATATGGCGGTGTTGGCGCGCGAATTAATTCATCGTTTTCCGAAGCATTACGCGATCTATGCTGAGCGGGAATTTACCTTTGGTGGCATTCGGCAACCGAATCGCAATCGATTGCTGTGGCGGGACAGGACCGTTGACGGTATCAAAACCGGTTATACCTTGGCCGCCGGCTATTGTTTGGTGGCGTCCGCCAAACGGGACGATATGCGCTTGGTCAGTGTCGTTATGGGTGCTACTAGCGATGAGGTCCGCATGCGAGAGACCCAAAAACTACTTCAATACGGGTTTCGTTATTTTGAAACTCGTGGACTATACAATCCGGATGAACAGGTGACCGAAGCTAGGATGTATTTTGGAGCCAATGACTACGTCCCGGTTGGTGTTTTAAACCCGGTACACGTGACGTTCCCTAGAGGACATTACGGCGACTTAGATGTTGAAATTGACTTACCAAAGCGACTTGAGGCGCCACTAAAAAAAGGCTTGGAGGTAGGTTCTCTTCGCGTCATATTGGAAGATGAAGATCTTCTGCAAGCTCCGCTCGTCACCCAGAGAAGTATTGACGAGGCTGGTATTTTCGATCGGCTATACGACTGTCTCTTATACACATCTCCGAGCCCACGAGACCGAGGCTGATCTCGTATGCCGTCTTCTGCTTGAAAA
>CAXDSX010000342.1:0-2502 GCA_963992075.1 uncultured Pseudomonadales bacterium
TTCAAGCAGAAGACGGCATACGAGATCAGCCTCGGTCTCGTGGGCTCGGAGATGTGTATAAGAGACAGGACGTCGGGAATGAGCATCGATACCGGTTGACCCAGCATCGCGGCCTCCGCCTCTATCCCCCCAACGCCCCAGCCCAACACCCCGAGGCCATTAACCATGGTGGTGTGACTATCGGTCCCCACTAACGTGTCCGGGTACGCGAGAACCTCGCCATCGGTGGTCTTGGTCCAAACAACTTTCGCCAAGTACTCCAAATTAACTTGGTGACAAATCCCCGTGCCGGGCGGCACCACCCGAAAGTTGTCGAACGCGCTCTGGCCCCATCGCAAAAATCGGTACCGTTCGCGGTTACGCTCCATTTCAATGGCTACGTTTTGGTCGAAGGCATCCGTGCTGCCAAAGTTATCGACCATGACGCTATGATCGATGACAAGATCGACCGGAGAGAGCGGGTTGATCACGCTGGGATCATGGCCCGCATCCACAACCGCGCTGCGCATGGCAGCCAAATCGGCGACACCCGGTACCCCAGTAAAATCCTGCATAAGCACGCGTGCCGGTCGATAAGCGATCTCTTGGGCATCGGGCGGGTTCACGACCCAATCGCCAAGAGCACGAATGTCGTCACGCGTAACGGTAACGCCATCTTCGAAACGTAAAAGATTCTCGAGCAGAATCTGGAGCGAAACGGGAAGACGCGAGACCTCGCCTACTCCCTCCTGTGCCGCCGCGTCGATGCTGAAAAAGGCGTAGTCGATGCCCTCCGCCGTTAACGTTCGCTTGCTATTAAAACTGTCAAGACTCATGACCCTTTAATGTCCTTCCCACACTTGATTGAACCACCGGAAAACGGTGAGGGACCCGCGCGTGGACCCAGAACCGAGCCGCGTAGTTTACCCTTTCCGCGTCCCCGTGCTCACGACCCGTCAAATCAAGAAACGAGCTGGGCCAACAGATAAGGTCACAGCCCGACCGAGGGGAGCGAACGCGTTACCGCTCGCTATGCTCAGGTTAGGACGCGATACGAACGTCGATGACTTTGCCCTCAGGCTGCGAACGTTTGCCAATCGTGATCGATAAGACTCCGTTACGGGCATCGGCAACGATGTTGTCGCCATCGGCATCTTCCGGTAACCGAAAACTTCGGGTGAATCGACCGTAGCGGCGCTCCCGATGACGTAACCGCTGGCCCTCATCCACCGCATCAAACGGCCGTTCGCCAGAAATACTTAGCACCCGCTCGTCTAATTTTATCGACACGTCCTTGGGGTCTACCGCGGGGATCTCGAGATCCAAGCGATACCCTTCGCCGGTTTCACGGACATCGACAAGCGGCAGCCAATCGTGTCCAGGCTCACCTCCGCGCCAAAACGTGCGACCTGTCACACCGTATCGGTCAAAAAAATCATCAAAATCCCTTAACGGATTCCATTGAACCAAGTTCATTACCGAAGCTCCTCGTTTTCATTGTCTTCGGTACAGAAATGAGGCCTATGTCGGCACAATCAAGACCTTGAATTCCGCAAAAACATCCCCAGAAGTCGACAAAAATCGCTAATAGCCCGCCGCGCCGCCTTGGGTTCGGGGATCCTCGACGCCGTGCAGCACGCCGTTTACTCGCATGACGGAATTCGCGTCGCCGAGACCGTAGCGTGCGGGTCGGATGTCCGAATGGCCCTTGGTCCGAAGCGCGTCGAGCGTATCCGCGCTAAAACTATCGGCCTCGACCGTAATGGAGTCTGGGATCCACTGATGATGAAAACGCGGCGACGAAACCGCCGCCGACAACGCCATACCGTGATCGATCACGTTTACAACCACCTGCAACACGGTGGTGATGATGGTTGAACCGCCCGGCGATCCCGTCACCAGAAGCGGCTTGCCCTCTTGCAACACGATGGTTGGTGTCATGGAACTTAGCATCCGCTTGCGAGGTTCAATGGCGTTGGCCTCTCGACCGATCAAGTTGAACTGATTCAACGTGTTCGGCTTGGAGGAGAAGTCATCCATCTCGTTGTTAAGCAGGAATCCCGCGCCATCAACGACGATGTGCGAACCGTAGCCACTGTTCAGGGTCGTGGTCAGGGCGACCGCATTACCGTTTCTGTCCATGATCGAGAGGTGCGTTGTCTCCTTACTCTCCGGCGCGAAGGCCCCGGCGTCCACGTCGCCAGATTTTCCCGCCTGATCCGGGTCGAAACCGCCGAAGCGGTTTCGCGCATAATCTTTGTCAACGAGTTGGCCAACGGGCACGGGATAAAAATCGGGGTCACCCAGGTGCTCGGCACGGTCAGCGTACGCGCGTCGCTCGGCCTCGATCATTAAATGCATCACGTTGGCACTACCGTACCCCATCGATCCGACGTCATAGGGTTCGATCATGTTGAGCATTTGAATCAGCAGGACCCCGCCCGAGGAAGGCGGTGGCATCGACACCACCGTGTGGGCTCGCTAGCTGCCGACGACGGGTTCCCGCCACGCGGATCGGTACGT
>CAXDSX010000343.1:0-2487 GCA_963992075.1 uncultured Pseudomonadales bacterium
CCACCCGCCTTCGTAACGGTAAATTCCAGCACAACGTAACCTTCGATGCCGCGAACGAGAGCGCGACGTGGGTAGATCGCCGCTCTCTTATAGATCGGCATGTAGTTGGCATCATCGCCTCCAGACGTTAACAACCCCGCAGCTTGAAGATGTGCCATCGCCTTATCCTCGTTACCGACCTCCAGGTAATTAATCGATAGTTTCTGGTGGAGAGCAAATTGATATGGGCTAAAGTCCTCGACATCCTTGCCGTCCCTAAGAATTCGTTCATAGGCATCAGTTTGCGCATTACCTGCCTTAAACGATGCCGCGTTCATCGCAGCAATCAACGTACGCACGTGGTTCTTTCCGTATATCTCTTCGTACAGATCTTCAGCTTCGACGCTATAACGTCGACTATCGCGTAGCCCGATCTTCGAAATGTTTTGATATAAATTGGGCAGCAGGGTGACGTCGTTACTGCGCCTGGCGATGCGTTCTGCAAATCCAACCAACACATACATCTGCCGATGCCTCTTGGCCTGTTCATCGCCAAATACATCGGCCTGGAGCCCCTTCGCCAAAACCTGAATCACTAGGGTCGCAGGCACCACGACCTCGTCCGCGGTATCCCCAAATAAATCTCGGTAACGAGCAAGGGCTAATTCGGCAACGCGAAGTCCTCGCCATCGAAAACCTTGGGACGCGTTAAGCGTTTTAGCTAAATTGAACGAAAGAACGGCGCTGTTAGCATGGTCCGTACCATAGATCTGTTCAGCTAACTCGAGCGCTAAAGTGGCAACACGCTCCGCGTTCGGCAAATCATCTTCACTCGAGAATCGCTGGTATTGGGCGTATGCATCCTCAAATTCCTTCTTGAGCTTTAATACATCGTCACTCTCAAGTGCGGAGGCGGACAGCGCGATAATTGCAACCGCACCCCGCGCGATACCCACAAGAGTGTTTCTCAGATCAAAGCGCATGGGTCTCGAAAGATCGCGCCTTTAACCTCCAAGCCCTACGATCGCCTCTCGTACAATCATGACGGCCAACGCAAGGGTTGCACCCATAAACATGATCAGTCTCGTCGCAACGTTATTGTTGGTGGCTTGCACAATCGAATGGACGACACGAAATCCAAAATATGCCCAAGCACATCGAACGTGGATAAGGTCGACGTGGCCAGCGAGATGGATATACAAAGCCGTGGCATAGAAAAGTACAGGCTGCTCGAACAGGTGATTGTGGTTGTCCGTGATGTTCCGCATGCCTACCGGAATGTTTTGCCGCAGCTCGTCGGAATGTTTGCCCGCCTGAAGATTCGGAAAATTCTTTATGATTATCGGAAGACGTGATCCAACAAGTGCGATGATCATCGCTAGCGTCAACACCAGCATAGCGAGTACGGGCGAGAGAATATCCATGGCCATCACTCCTAAATTATCTTTTGTGTAACGACACCATAGTGCCTCGATTGATTTGCTGGAGAAACCTTTTCCGCAGAACCAAGCGGATCTGCGGATGCAGCTGCTAAACTCAATCCAAAACCGCTCGGTCGATTAGGGAAGAAACAGCACGATGTATCGTCTACCTGTGCGTGGGGTCCGCGAATTCGGTGGTTGCAAACGAGATGGCGATCTTTAGTGCCTAGACATCGCGGTACCTTCAAACCGAGCCGACCGGAGCCCTACGAACTCTCGCGGGGACGCGTTGAAGACTTCATTCAATGCCCAGCGTGTTTTTGGCTTGACCGAGCAAAAGGAGTCAAGTTCCCGTCAATCCCTGGCTTCAACATTAACAGCGCTACGGACCTATTATTGAGACGTGACTTCAATCGGTATCGGGAGAGCCAATCACCCCACCCATTTATGGTTCGAAATGGATTGGAGCATCTGGTTCCGTACGCGCACGAAGACCTCGAGCGCTGGGGAAACGCCCTCCATTTCGGCGCTTCAGCCAACCACTTTAATACCGTCCATGAAGAAACCAACATTCTTTTTGGTGGCGGCATTGACGACGTCTGGCAAAACGTCGAGACGGGTGAACTCCACATCGTCGATTACAAAAGTACGGCCCAAGGCGTTATGTCCCCGAAAAAAGAGCCCAAGGAGATCAATTTAGAAGGCCGATGGAAACAGGGGTACAAACGGCAAATCGAAATGTATCAGTGGATCCTTCGGAGAAAAGGATTTCCGGTTAACGACATTGGTTACTTCGTCTACGTGGACGGTCTGCATTACGGCATCGACGGTATGCTCGACGATGCAAAAAATCAGGCCACTATGGAGTTCAAGGCGACCCTACTGACGTATCGAGGTGATGATTCATGGGTCGACGATGCACTTCACACCATTTCCACACTGTTAAACCAATCCCACTGTCCCGACCATCATGCGGAGTGTGAACACGCACGATTTGTCGACGGTGTCATAGAAGCGATGGCTCAAGCTGTCGACAAACCTGGAGGCGATCAACGGATGGCTCAACTGATTAGCAGCGATTTAAAAG
>CAXDSX010000344.1:0-2472 GCA_963992075.1 uncultured Pseudomonadales bacterium
TTTTTCAAGCAGAAGACGGCATACGAGATCAGCCTCGGTCTCGTGGGCTCGGAGATGTGTATAAGAGACAGGCACTTGCTTTGTCCATGTTGCTGACGCGGCATGGAACGGGGCTGAATTGCTTGAAATCTGTGAGATTGCGCTCCACGAATCCGATGATTTGAAAGAACAGGACCTCGTTGAAGAGACGGCGTGCTGCCGTTGTTACATTGACGCGGTTAGCGACACCAGCTCCTACTACTTACAGAACGTCATCACACCATTAATCGAAGGCAGCAGCATTTCGTCCCGGAAACTCAAAAAGAGCGGCTGGTCTTCAATGGAAAAATTTCAAAAGACCGTCAAATTACATTGTCCAAAACCCGGCGGTGATTTACACCAGAGTAAAAGAATCGACGTTGTACGAGAATTCCTCCGCGCACACCCTAAACGTCTAGCCGAAAGTGCAACGATCTTGGTGCTAGACGCATTGTCCGATGCGTTCCCTTGCGACGATGAGCCGTCGATTACGGAGCCGGATCCGGGAGAACAACCCATAGCGCCAACTCGGATTATCGACATTGACCCTAGCATCCCGCGCGACCGAGAACCGGTCGTTGAGACCAAATCTATGGGGGCCGGTGCACCATCCAAACCCCAGACACGATCGATTGAACAAATTCCGAAAGCGGGCATTAGCCCATCAAAGGGATCTCTTGAAATTCGAGGCACTTGGCGAGCGCTCCGGGAAGCCATGACCGAAGATGAGGTGCGGGCATTGCTCGGGGAGCCGGTAAGTATAGAAATTCAATCGCGACACAACCGTTCGCCACGAACACATTGGTACTATTCGGACAAACGAGAAAAAGCTCGCGTCACGTTTCGAGAAGGCCGCGTGAGAAGGCTACGAGATTGGCGAAAAGTTTGGCTCGTTCAGAGCTGGGATGAGCCGACCGAATGACGCGCATCACGTCGTCTCTGCATGCGCCCTATCGATCTTCATGGAAAAGATGTTGGCTGTGCCATGCCCAGGCTAAACGAACCTTCGCACTAGCACCTCTCAACAGTATTTAACTAGCGCACCATTACGAACGTGACGAGCCATCTCGCGTTGCTTCGAGCTTGCTGCGAAGCGTCTTGAGTTCGACTTGCTCGGCCTGCGCGCGTTGCCATATGGCCTCGGTGTGCTTGTGAGGACCCCATGCGCTTGGTGGCATCAACATGGCCTGCTGATTCTCGGTGAGTTCATCGTAGTTATCGGAGTTGTAATAACAAGGACTCCAGGCAACCGCATGTGGGCAGTACTTGTAGAAGATGGTTCGTCTTTCATTATCGCCTCGCCACGGTACCGTTCCATGAGCACAGGCCTCAGTAAATATAATGGCGTCTCCGGCGGACGCGGCCACCTGATCAACGCATTGGGGAATGTCTTCTTGATGTTCGCTTATCCGCCAGTTTTCGGGCAGTGCAACGTTGGCCTTGTGACTCCCTGGCACACAGGCAAAACCACCATCACCGACACCTACATCGTCCAGTTCGAATCCAACCGCCACCAACCCATTAAAAAATCGGCCGTTGCTGTAGCGGTAGTAGCACTGCCCACCGTCAGTTGCTCCGACGAGATCATTCGGACCACCTGCCCCCTGGCCACCGCCGTGCAGATACAACTTGGGCCTGCTCTCAGCGTTATTGATGTTGAGATAGTCGTGATCCAATCGATAGTTAACGCCGAGTAACGTCTCCAGATAAGGCACGACGATGGGCAAATCAACGAGATCGATGTATGTGCCGCCCCATTCCAGCAACGATCTTGCTGACCAAGCAGGATCGTCGGGATCATCGAAAACCGTACGGTCCGAACCGGCCCTTGTAATTTGGCGAGTATTGGCGCGTTCTTTTTCAATATCCCGACGTTGCTCAAGCCGTTGAGATAGATCTCCAACCTGCTCCGCCGTTAACGCGTTCTTGACGACCAGGTAACCGCGTAGGTCAAAAAGGTATTTCTCTTCTTCATCCATGTATGAACCTCGCCGGTTTAATAACCGATTGACATGTTCCTACTGCCGGGCATCACGGGGGATTCTGACAGCCACCACGCAACTCAGAAATAAACCCCGCGAGCCGAATCGTCATGTAGTCGCTACCGTAAGGACCCACGACCTGAAAACTAATCGGTAGCCCTTCACTATCGAACCCGATCGGTGGTGTCGTTGCCGGGAGGTACGCCATCCCAGTCAAAATCGTCCACCGTGTCAAGTCCGCGTAGGGTCTTTCTTCGCCGTTACAAACTAACGTGCGTGTTCCGAAATCACCACCTTGAGTATGTGGGAACGGTGGTACAAAACTAATCGGCATGATCACAGCGTCAAACGCACCGAAAAATTCAGCCCATTTAGCTCGAATTGCCTCTCGCTCCGCGTGTTTCTCTAACCATTCTTGATGTGTGGTTCGGGGTGTTGCGCCTTCGAGGTCCATTCCTTCGAGTGTTTCTGG
>CAXDSX010000345.1:0-2469 GCA_963992075.1 uncultured Pseudomonadales bacterium
GTGTGCCACGGTGTTCGTTAGCGATCGAGTCGGGGTTATAGATGATTAGCGGGATCGCGTAGGACTGGTCGAAATAACCAAGTTTTCCGATAAGCCAGTGGTCTCCCATTTGCTCGCCATGATCGGACGAGAAAATAATGAGGGTATTGGACCATTCGCCGCTGGCTTTGAGCGCGTCGAATAACCGGCCTAGATTGTGATCGACTTCGGTCATGAGCCCGAAGTAGCTGGACTGGAGTCGTCGTAGTTTCTTTTCGTCGTCCGGACAACGAAAATATTTTTGTCGCAAAAGATAATCGAGGTAGGGATGCTGACGTCGTTCCGACTCTAAATCCTTCGCTCTCGAAAAAGAGGGAAGGTCGTCCGGAGGATACATGCGGTTGTACGGTTCAGGTGCAACCCAAGGCGGATGGGGTCGAAGCAACGACAGGTGCACGCACCAGTTTTGATTACCTTGAATGTAGTCCAGCACCTGATCGACCATGAAATAGGTGTCGTGAAGTTCGGCCGGCATCTCTAAGGGGGCGGCTTCCGATCCGCCGTTCTCCCATTCGGGTTGCGCTTTCTTGGTCGTGTAAAGCGCATTTGAATCAGCTGGTACCGGGTAACCTTGTCCGCGCAGCCACTTAGCCCAGGAGTGCGGTCCGGATTCCAGAAGCTTACCCAGTTGAACGATGGGCTCCATACCAGGCAAAACGCCGTCGAAGATCCTGAATTCCGAATCGACGGATACGTTTTCGCGCGGGTCCAATGCCGTATCCGTGTAGCCAAATAGGGCTGGCTCGAACCCTTGCTTCCGCGACTCGATCGCCCAGTTGGTGTGACGAGCTTCGAGCGGTGTTCCGTTGCTAATGACACGATGATTTTGTAGGTACATTCCGGTATGGATGCTGGCCCTGGAGGGTCCACACGGGGCCGCATTCGCGAAATGTTTGGTAAACAGTACGCCTTCTGTTGCCAGTGCATCTAAGTTGGGTGTTTGGACCATGTGTCCCAAGCACGATAGACACTCTGCGCGCCATTGGTCGGCGGTAATGAAAAGAATGTTTTTGGTCACGACATGTTTA
The DNA here is from genome assembly GCA_963992075.1 of uncultured Pseudomonadales bacterium. Lineage (GTDB taxonomy): Bacteria > Pseudomonadota > Gammaproteobacteria > Pseudomonadales > Azotimanducaceae > UBA11889. The sequence continues at coordinate 1,068 of CAXDSX010000345.1, forward strand.
ACAGAGACGAATTGCGGACACGTTCAATCGGCACTTAGAGCTCAATCTCACATAGCTCAAGGAAGAATCTCTTTTGTTCGTCGGTCATGTCGTCAAAGATCGGCACGCGCATGTTCGTTACTGGGAGGTCGGCGAATTCTGGCGAATCCGTTTGCAACGTCGCGGCAATATTGTGCAGTCCGTTGCCGTCTTCTGAGCCCTCCATCAGGGGTCTGCTAACTTCATCTGGCCAATAAATCTCTGGTCCGCCACCACGTCCCAAAGGGTTGGGACGACCTACGTACTTTTCTATCGCGTCGTACATCACACGTTCATCTTGGCTCCGTTGTCGTCCACCTTCTTTTCCGTAAAAAGCGCCTGATTGATTGCAGATAGCTGCCCACCGGGCCGTGATGTGAAAGCCTTTGATGGCAAGACATTCTTCAGGTTCGCCGTCTCCGCCCGTTATTTGTCCATTCTTGACGAGGATGTAATAAGCCGCTTTAGGCCTATCGTTCGTTAACAATCGTGCTGGGGGGTGTGTGTAGTGCTCAGTAAAAGCCCACTCGTAGTTTGAGGGCAAATCTGCGGCCCGCAGGATCTTCACCGCATTTTCTGCGCAGGCTTCGCACCAGGCTTTAGATCCGAATTCGCCAACTTTCTCTAGCGTAGATACGTCAATGATGGGCACGAGCGCACCTTTTTTTTGAGCAAGTCGTTATGGCAACACATCAATAGGCTGATCACAAACAGGGCGTGTCATACCAATGGTTCTATTGGGTGATTTCCCGATCCATCGTATCGGTTGGGTAGGGGCGATTTGGTATAGTGCTCGGTCCCTGAAACAACCTGCATGACTCGTCCAATTGTATGCGGCGCCGTTGAAGAACGAAATCTTGTGGAAATGACGATGAAATCGAGCGAGATTGACCGGTTGAAGTCGGACTTCCATCGGGACGGCTACGTCATCGTTCGCGATTTTATTTCGCCTGAGGTGTTAACAGAATTGCGTGAGCGTGCGCATTCCGCGCTTCAACGTGTACGCTCGAAAGATTCAAAGTACAACAAGCACGGCTTGCCACAACTTCACGGTAATGTTGCGAAAGGATTGGAGAGGCTCGACGACTACTTCAAAGATTTTATTATCGACGGCCTACATTTAGCGCTGTTAACGGAACTGTTGGACGAAACGCCAACGCCAGCGACGGTCGGGTACTTTTGCAAAGAAGAGGCGGAAGACGAAATCCACCCCCATCGTGATGGAGACAATGGCTTAACGATATGGTTTGCATTGGACGCCGCGAGTCCAGACAACGGATGCGTTTATTTCCTGCAGGGATCGCATTTGCGGTTGCTGTCTCTTATACACATCTGACGCTGCCGACGAATAGAGAGGTGTAGATCTCGGTGGTCGCCGTATCAT
>CAXDSX010000346.1:0-2465 GCA_963992075.1 uncultured Pseudomonadales bacterium
ATGATACGGCGACCACCGAGATCTACACCTCTCTATTCGTCGGCAGCGTCAGATGTGTATAAGAGACAGTCTAAGGACTGCGCGTCAGAGACGTTTCTCCAAGTATTCGCCGGCAACAAGCTACTCCCAGGAATGGATCCATTTGCGATGTGTTATGGCGGTCATCAATTTGGCAATTGGGCCGGCCAACTTGGCGACGGGCGTGCCATCAATCTTGGTGACGTCGTGACCGACCAGCGAAAGCGCTACGCCATGCAATTAAAGGGTGCGGGGCCGACGCCCTACTCCAGAACAGCCGACGGTCTCGCCGTGCTACGTTCATCGCTCCGAGAATTCTTGTGCAGCGAAGCGATGCACCATCTAGGCGTTCCGACAACGCGCGCGTTATCTCTTGCCTTAACGGGCGAGGAAGTCGTCCGCGACATTCTTTACGACGGCCATCCTCAAGCAGAGCCGGGTGCTATCGTGTGTCGTGTCGCGCCCACCTTCTTGCGGTTCGGCAATTTCGAACTACTGGCATCGCGTCATGAAATCGAACTGCTGCGAAATTTAGCCGACTACACGGTGAAGAACCACTTTCCGGAGTCCGGACCGATCGGCAAAGCAAGCACTTACATCGAATGGTTTCGAACGGTTGTCCAATTGACCGCAACCATGATCGTGGAATGGATGCGAGTTGGTTTCGTGCACGGGGTAATGAATACGGACAATATGTCGATATTGGGATTAACAATCGACTACGGTCCCTACGGATGGCTTGAAAACTACGATCCCAATTGGACACCTAACACGACCGATGCGGCCGGGCGTCGCTACCGGTTTGGACAACAACCCGCCATCGCACAATGGAATTTATTGCAGTTCGCCAACGCCATTTACCCCCTCGTCGGAGAAGCCAAACCACTCGAAAACGCGTTGTCCGAATTTGCCTCGCTTTACGAGTCAGGGTCCCAGCACATGATGGCCAACAAATTGGGACTGTTGGAGTTTGAATCGCGAGACACAGAGTTATTGGATGGGCTCGGGAAAGTCCTCTCCTTAGCCGAAACCGACATGACTCTTTTTTACCGCGGTCTCGCGGAAGTGACGCAAGCGATGAGCCCAACCGCCCGCTTAAGCTGTCTGCGAGACGCAATTTACGAAGAATCCGAGTTGACCGACCCTGTCACCAACGAAATTTCTGCATGGCTCAACGATTATCTGGAACGCGCTACCACGGATCCCTTCTCAGACCAGCAACGACGTGACCGTATGAACCAAGTCAATCCGCTCTACGTACTACGAAATTACAGGGCGCAATTGGCGATCGACGCCGCCGCCGAGGGTGACTTCGCGTCGGTAACTGAGTTGCTCGATGTGCTGCGCAAACCGTATACCCAACAGCCGGATCGAGAGGAATACGCCGCCAAGCGCCCGGAGTGGGCTCGGCACCGCGTCGGCTGCTCAATGCTTTCTTGTAGCTCGTGATGAGCGTGTCTGACTTTTCTATCCGCCGCATCGCGGCACCTTTAGGAGCCTCCGTTGAAGGACTCGACGTTCGAACCATAGATCATGAGACTTGGTTGACCATCGATCAGTTGTTCTGCCAACACAAAGTCCTTGTATTCCCAGAACAGCAGCTGACACCTCAGGACCACATGGACTTTGCACGCCGTTGGGGCAAGCTGGTTCGACATCCGTACGCCGGGCTCAATGAGTACCCAGAAATCATTGAACTGGTCAACGTCGGCAAACGCCGAGACATCAACCAACATTGGCACTCCGACATGACCTACAACGAGGTACCACCCAAACTCACCATGTTGTACGCGCTTGAAACACCCGAGATCGGCGGCGATACCGCCTTTGCCAACCAAGAATTAGCATACGCGAGCCTCTCAGACGGTATCCGAAGGACCATCGACCCGCTCGAAGCGATCCATTCCGCAGCCGGACTCGCGCGGACATACGGCGAGACCGTCGAGAACGCTCCCGAAGCACATCACCCCGTGGTCCGAACACACGATCAAACTGAAAGTCGGTCGTTGTACGTCTGTCGAGCGTTCACCCGTCAGTTTTGCGGATGGAATCCAGACGAGAGTCAGGCGCTACTCGATTTCCTCTTTCAACACTCGTGCCGTCCTGAATTCCAAGCTCGACACGCTTGGTCACAGAACGATCTCATCATGTGGGATAACCGGAGCGTCATGCATTTCGCCGTCCATGACCACGACGATGAACCGCGCCGCATTCACCGTTTACAAGTCGAAGGAGAAATTCCGCGATAGCACGATGTCTCGTGCACGCTCCTATTCGATAATCTTATTGATCGCGTACTCAACAATACCCCGCGCGCCCGCGATCTTGAGCTTGGGCACGATTGACCGCACAACGGATTCTTCAACGATGGAATTCACATCCACCCGCTCTTCGTCGGCAAGCGCTGAAACCGTTGGCGTCTGAAGCGCCGGGAGAACACCGACCAC
>CAXDSX010000347.1:0-2464 GCA_963992075.1 uncultured Pseudomonadales bacterium
TGATACGGCGACCACCGAGATCTACACCTCTCTATTCGTCGGCAGCGTCAGATGTGTATAAGAGACAGACCGTTGACGGCGATTTGCGGCTAGTTTTTCTCGAAAACCGCGCCCGGTAACTGAAACAGCTCTTCCACACCACACCCTAATTCCGCCGCCAACTTCAGTGCCAGCGTGGTCGAGGGCACAAATACGCCATTTTCAATCGTGTTGATGGTTTTACGGGAGACCAACACCGCCGTCGCCAACTGCGCTTGCGTCAACCCACTCGCCCTACGTTGTTCACGCAAGCGATTCACCAAATCCTTATGAACTCCAGCCATCAGCGACGCCCGCGAAAATCCAGGATGCAGAAATACAGCAGCGGAATACCCACGCCAAATAATGGGATAGTCGCCGCAAACTCGGGTGGTACGACACCTTCGTGAACCGCCAAAATCAAAAAATATAGTGGTACCAGGACCAAGACGATCAAATAGAACCCGAATGCCGCGGTTCGCCGGGCTTCATCAACGAACAGCTCGTCATTCAAAATCCGCCAGTTACGTCTGCCCCCTACCCAAAAAGCGATCAGACTCAACGCAATAAATGCAGGTGCGAGTAACATGCCGATGATCCAAAACCCAGGCGGGAGCATCTCCGCCGCCCCAACGATCAGTGACACACCCAGAACGACGTATAGCACGCCGAAGAAAAGCGCGGTCACGTGGCGGACGACGGCTAAAGCATCTGCAGATATCACGAATTGATGCCCCTAAGTAACGTTTAAGTTACGTTACGCCCTCGTATCGAGACCGTCAAAGCGACAACTCTTCGGTGGCTCCGGCAAAAATCCAAGAAATTGGAACAATTGGACAAAATCGCGCCAAAATGGGGCCGATATTGACCCCGGATTAATAACACGATGCGGTATAACGCACTCATTTCGTGCCTTCTAGTGCTGCTGACCCTAGTTGGCGGTTGTGGCGGTGGTTCCGGCGGAAATTCGGGTCAGACGTCAGAAATCAGCGTTGCCGCGCCCACAGACACTTCAACGACACAAACACCCGATGAATGTTTAGGTTCGGCGGTGCAACTCGACTGTACGTTCAACTACGACGGGCTTGTGCGGGAGTACCTCCTCTACGTCCCCGAGTCCTATGCTGGTAATGAATCGGTACCGCTACTCTTTAATTTCCACGGTTACGGCAGCAGTGCCATAGGACAAATGAACTACGGCGACTTTCGTGTTCTATCGGAAGAAGAGCAATTCATTCTCGTGGTACCCCAGGGTACGCTGCTGGAAGACACCTCCCATTGGAACGTCGGGAGCTGGACCAACGAAAGCACCACCGACGACGTCGGTTTTACCGCTGCACTGATCGACAAGATCGCCACCGACTACCTTATTGATCTATCGCGCGTTTACTCAACCGGCATGTCAAACGGTGGCTACATGAGCCATCAGTTAGCTTGTCTTTTAAGCGACGACTTCGCGGCAATCGCCTCCGTAACCGGCTCAATGTCGCCAGAGAACTTTGACGCTTGTGCTCCGACCCACGCGACGTCCATTTTGCAGATTCACGGCACGGAGGACGATGTCGTTCCGTACGCGGGCGCTAATTGGACAAAATCCATGGACGACATCATGGATTATTGGAGCACGTACAACGGCTGCGATCTCACGCCTTCAATTACCGCTTTACCCGACACCAACGACGATGGCACCGTCGCTGACCTGATCGCCTACGACAACTGCATCAACAACGTCGACGTTCAACTTTACCGGATGAACGAGATGGGCCACACATGGCCCGAGCCGAGTCGGGGTTGGGACATTAGTGGCGTTGACGTCATATGGCGCTTCCTAGCTCGACATAGTCTCAATGGACTCGTCGAATAACGATAAGCCGTCCACTAGACGGCGAGGCAGCGATGCCTTGCGGGCCATCAACAACAGAACCCGCACCGTTCATGTCTATTAAGACCGAATCAACACCGACCTCAATGGGAGGATTTGCTAATAAGACGCGTAGGCGATGCCAAGAACTGTTCGTATAGTGAACAGGTCAGTAACGTGAAGTAGGGCGTCGCAAGAAACGCCCAAAGAAACGCGAGAGGCCTGAATCTTGCGACCGCGAAGGAAACGATCAAGCTGAAAATCATCACCAACGTCACGACCGAGAAATTGGAATCGGCGTGTACCAATTTTCGCGACAAGGTAAACGACTCGATTACCCCGGTTTTTTTGTCGACCGCATAGATCCAAACAAACGTCCAAACGATGCTCAGGTATAGCCCAGGAATCACGAGCAACACGAAGCCGAAAACGGTTCCAATGGAGTACAGAACCCATATGCCGAGCAGTTGCTGCCAGCGTCCATTAACGAACCCCGCTCTAATAAAGATGTCTCTTATACACATCTCCGAGCCCACGAGACCGAGGCTGAGCTCGTATGCCGTCTTCTGCTTGAAAAAAAAAGGG
>CAXDSX010000348.1:0-2453 GCA_963992075.1 uncultured Pseudomonadales bacterium
AGGTGTAACGATCCGATCTGGACGACGTCGGCGCCCAGCAGTGCCAGAAGCTCGGTACCGAATGTGCCCGACCATGCCTGGCCAAAACTTAAAACTCGAATTCCGTTCAACGGGCCTTCGCTCTGGTTATCGGGGGTTGGTGTAGTAGGTCGGCGCGGCGAGGCGCGGGGTTTCAAAACAGCCGCGCGATCTTGGTCAAGTTTTGGGGCGGGATTGTGTAGTTGCCAGGGTGAAGGCGACAATTTCGCGGGAGCACCGGCAGCGCGGACCGATTGACCGTCGATGTTGGTGTCGACGAGGAAATCGCGCGCAGCGATTTGTTCGTTACTACCGATGTCGTCGAAATCTTGTACCACGCCAATGACGCAACGCAGCTTTGCCAGTTGATGAAAAATGTCCCAACGCGGCAATTGGGGTAGCGTCTCAGCCATTCCAATGACCACGTCGCGCATGTTTTGGGAGTGCCGACCAATGTCGGGGATTAATTCTTGGCGTCGACCTAGCTCGGGCAAGTTGAGCGTGTCCATCGCTTCAGTCCAGTTGTGAAAGTCGGCCAGGCCGAAGTTCATTCGTCCGTCTGCAAGGTCCCAGAGTGGTCCGGGATCACCACGGCGCCGACCTCCGCTTGGTCCTGGCGTGCCGCCCGTGTCGTGATATACCGCCGCCACGCCCCATGGATGAACGGTAAGCGCGAAGGCTTCGAGTTCGCTGACGTCAATATGCTCGCTGGGTCCCTGGTCCCGACGGCGAAGTGCCGCGGCTGCCGTAATGAACCCGGTCACGCCACCCACGATACCGCCCTGATGTCGCGGCATGGAGAGTGGCGGCTCGTCCCGATACCCGTTGATGTAAGACCAACCCACGCGCGCACTGTGGGTCAGCGTATTGCCCGGACACCCTGTGAGCGAATCGTCCAGGCCATGTGCGGTGATACAGACGTGGACTGCGTCGTCGCGGAGGTGCTCTAGCACCGGTCGTCGAGGACCTTCGGTTGTTGTGATTACGATGTCCGCTGATCGAACGAGCTCTGCGAGTTCGTCTTCACGATTAACTACGATTGACCGCTTGTTCCAATTTACATACGCATGCACGACGCTACGTTCCATGCCCGGAACTTCTTCGAGGAACGGAGGTTCACCTCGAAGCGCGTGGCCTTCCGGTGATTCTACGAGGACGACCTCGGCACCGAAGTCGCCAAATAGGCGAGCGGCAAATGCACCGGAGAGTCGGTCGGATAAGTCGATAACACGAAGTCCATGGAATGGTGCGTTCATGACGGAAATAACTGCGCACCTCCGTCGACGCGCAGGATTTGTCCCGTGATGTAGCTTGAATTATTCGTTACGAAAAACTCGACGGTCCTGGCTATTTCGTCCGGCCATCCGTAGCGGGTCAAGGCGCCGTCGTGGACTTTGCGGTCCTCGTTGGTGGGCCGACTGGCGACAAAGCGCGCGGTGATAATTTCTCCTGGTGCGATGGCGTTAACGTAGACGCCGTCGGGTCGCAATTGGGCCGCTAAGCAACGCGTGTACTCGTGCACGGCGGCTTTCGACACGCCGTAAACCACTTCACGTGCGTGACCAGATAGCCCAGCGATGCTGCCGATGTTGACGATCCAACCTTGCTTACGTTCGACCATCTCAGGGGCGACTTCGCGACACGGCAAGATGCACGTCATCAGATTTCTGTCGAGAACCGTACGAATATCCTCAAGGGACACGTTGATGGCGTCATTGGCCACTGGTTTGCCAGCGTTTTCTCCCGTCACGCCTTGTGTGCCGATGTCGCCACCAGCATTGTTGACGAGGATGTCGACATGACCAAAGTGGCCTCGTATCGAGTCAACATGGTTTTCAACAACGTCCGGATCGGTAAGGTCGCCGTGGACGGCCAATACGTTGGCACCGGTCTCCTTAGCGATCTCTTTCGCGACGGCATCTAGTGATTCGGCTTCGTCGAACGCCTGCGTCGACGTCGGTGTGGTGCCATGAATTGCGACGTCCGCGCCGAGTTCCGCGAGATGGGCGGCAACTGCGCGACCGATCCCGCGGGACGACCCCGTGACCCAAGCAACTTTGCCGGCAAGCCGTTTACTCATGTTTCGGACCTATCTTTTTCGCTAGGCTACCGTGTCTGTCGTCATTTGTTCCAGGATCTTCGTTAGATGGAAGCGTTAGGACTTGGCGTAATCGACGGTGAGCCAACGTTCGGGGATCATCCTGACGACGACGCCACCACCGCCCGCATTGGATTCAGCGTATTGCTTGCCGGCATCTGTCCCAAGGTAACGGATCGCCATCGGCAGGAGCTCTATTTCGCTGCTTGGTTCGATCGCGACAATGGGTCCTTCTACGCTAACGTATTTGTAGGGAGGGTCCTCGGTCTGTCTCTTATACACATCTCCGAGCCCACGAGACCGAGGCTGATCTCGTATGCCGTCTTCTGCTTGAAAA
>CAXDSX010000349.1:0-2410 GCA_963992075.1 uncultured Pseudomonadales bacterium
ACACCTCTCTATTCGTCGGCAGCGTCAGATGTGTATAAGAGACAGATATGAAATTCGAAGGTGAAGGGCATGGTTTTCGAAAGGGAGCTAATATCGAGAAAGTGATTGAAGCGGAGTATGCGTTTTTCGCTCGCGTTTTCGGGTTTGAACCAGCCGATGAGCTAACACGTGCTTTCGACGGGGCGGACTTGATGAACTTTTCATGAGTTTGAAGGTTGCAGTTATCGCCGGAGGAGATTCTGCCGAATCGGCGATCTCGCGGTCTTCGGCCAATGAGGTGTCACGAAGCCTACGAGAACGGCATGTGGTCGAACTGCTGGAACTCGATGAAAATATTACGTCGAACATCATCGCGTTTGCTCCTGATGTCGTGTTTCCGGTTTTGCACGGTCCGCCGGGAGAGGATGGAACGATACAGGGCTACCTCGAAATGCTAGGGCTTCCGTACGTAGGTAGCGACGTTCGGGGTTCGGCCCTCGCCATGGACAAATACGTGGCAAAAACGTTGTTTCTCAAGGCCGGATTGCCCGTGCTCGAGGATTTGTTGGTGACCGTTGCCGACGTGGAGCGTTCGTCCACTTTGATTTCAGAGTGTTTCGGACAAAGCGTCGTAATTAAGCCGCTTCAACAGGGGTCAGCGCTCGGGGTAACAAGATTGCCCGAGGGCGGCGATCTGTCTCGACCGCTCATGGATGCGAGAAAGTATGGGGATAGCGTGTTGGTTGAACCGTATTTTGAGGGGAAAGAGGTAACGGCTGCGGTTCTCGATCTTGACGGCGAGAAAAAGGTTGTTTTTCCAATTACAGAAATCGAGTTGCCGGATGGTGAGTGGTACGACTTTCACAATCGCTACGAAGTTGGACGAAGCGTTCATAAAATTCCGGCGGCGTTACCGGCGTCAGTTCTCGAAGATATAGCCAATTACGCGTCCAAAGCACACGAGTGTTTGGGGTTGAGAGATCTGTCTCGAGCAGACTTCCTGGTCTCTGAAACCAACGAAGTTGTTTTGCTCGAGGTCAACACGATGCCTGGAATGACGCCAACCAGCCTCTATCCCGATGCGGCACACGCTGCTGGACTATCCTTTGACGATCTGGTCGACAAACTCGTTGCTAGCGCGGTGGCCCGAGCGGGCAACGCCTCTGACGCTTAAGCGCAAGACGTCGGCAAGTTCGCGGGGGCAAACCAGGCCACTATTTGGGCTTCGCCGCACCGTTTTATTAAGCGGCAGCTGGGACAATCCTGCTAGTTAGGTCCTTTGAGCAAGCCGCGTTCAAGCAGTCAGGCTTTTTTGGGCCACCTCGAGAAGATCCTTCGATTGACACTCGCGTTGAATTCGGTGGAGGGCGTCTTTCATCTGTTCCTGGCGTTTCACATCAAACTGTTGCCAACGCGTCAGTGGCGAGCAAATTCGTGCTGCGACCTGCGGATTGACCGAATCAAGCTTGACGACTTGTGACGCGAGGAAGGCATAGCTCTTGCCGTCTGTTCGATGAAATTCGCGATGGTTTACCGTCGCGAACGTACCCAGCAACGCCCGCGCTCTATTGGGATTTTGTAGGTTGAACTCAGGGTGCTTCGTGAGCTCCACGATCCGCGCTAGTGTCCCCGATGTCGCGCAACCTGCTTGAATAGCAAACCACTTGTCTACTACCAGTGCGCTCGTGTTGCTTCGCTCATAAAAATCTTGGATGACGGCGGCTTTTTGTTCGGCGAACGATGAATCTAGCCGTAACAGGCGGGAGATTGCGAATAAGCGATCGGTCAAGTTGTCGCACTGCTGGTACAGCTCGAAGTACATGTCCCATGCTGTTTGCGGTGCGTTCGCCTCTTGGCCTGCACCCAAGTAATCCATAGCAACATGGCCTAGTGCTCGACGAGCGATCGATATACTGTCAGCTCGGTAGGGGTTCTGGTCTCTATTTTGATTGACGATCGTATCCCAACGATCTTGAAGAGCTGTCCCCATTTGAGCACGCAAACGATCACGACTTTGGTCTAATCCGATGACGTCGCGCCCCAGATTTTGGTCGAGTACATAGATCGTACTCGGCGGACTCATGGCACAAGCCAATAATGCTTTGGCTTCTCCGTCGTCTGGCGCGGCCATGGCGGATTCCGACAAGTTCTCTAATAACGCCTTGGCAAGTGGGGTGCCAGACTTCTCTGTAGCAATACTCGACTCGAGGATCGACTGTGCTGCATTCCAACGGACAAAACCATCCGTGTCCTTTGAGGCAAGGTGTAGCGCATCGGTGTCTGACCTACGAAACGAGACCTTCACGGGCGCAGAAAACCCACGTAATAAACTGACCACCGCGTTTGACGGGGCACCTTCAATCACGACGGTCGCCTGCTTGCGATCGAAATGGAACGACAGGGTCCCGTCACCGTTAGGATTCTCGACGTT
>CAXDSX010000350.1:0-2401 GCA_963992075.1 uncultured Pseudomonadales bacterium
TTTTTTAATGATACGGCGACCACCGAGATCTACACCTCTCTATTCGTCGGCAGCGTAAGATGTGTATAAGAGACAGTGCTGGTACCGGAAATACAGCCGATAAAAAAACGAGACATGACAGGTTAATCAGTGACCGCCGTTAGGAGGTCCGTTGATTTGTGATTTTCGAGTAGTGCCAGCGTTGGTTGCATATGCGATTGAAAGCGTTTGAATTCGCGCTTATTGATCGGATTTGATTTGGGCAGTGGTACGGTGCGCGGGTTCCTATGCTTTCCGTTGACAAGAAATTCGTAATGTAGATGGGGACCGGTTGCCCAACCGGTTGATCCGACATAACCAATAATGTCCCCTTGATTGACTCTTTGTCCTCGCTTTGTAAGGGGACCAAATTTTGAGAGATGGAGATATTTTGTTTCGAATTCGGAGCCATGACCTATAACGACATAATTCCCATTGGCATTGGTATGACCGGCGACCCGTACTTGACCCGTCCCGGCCGCCAGAACAGGTGTGCCGACCGGTGCAACGTAGTCGATTCCCCGGTGGGGCATTGTGCGATTCCACAGCGGATGGACGCGCTTCATATTAAAGTTGGAGCTTATGCGGGTGAATTCCAGGGGTGCCCTCAAGAACGCTTTCTTCATACTTTCGCCGTTGGGGTTGAAGTACCCAGCTACACCTTCCCGATCCACGTACCGAAACGCCAAGTAACTATCACTTTGATTCACAAATCTTGCAGCGAGGATGTTTCTATAGCCGACAAAATCACCTCTTAGGTAGAGTTCTTCCACCACAAGGGCAAACTCGTCACCTTTGCGAATATCAAGAACAAAGTCGATATCCCATTGAAAGATCTGCGCTAATCGCATGGTTGTTTCATCGTCGAGCCCGATGCGCTGGCTGGCAATGAATAGAGAGTGATCGATGAGGCCGCGGAATAATTTAATTTCGATTTCGGGGGGGTGAGCAATTTGTTCTACCTCAAAGGAGGTGCCGTGGCGGGTGAAAACTAGTGACTGAAGTGGTCTTGGGGAATATGCCAGACGCAGCAGTGCGCCATCTTCTCCTCGCTCGAAAATCAGCTTCTGGCCCGGAAAAATATATGTGAGGCGTTCGGCCAACTGGTCGCTTTCCAACACCGTTTGCAGCTCTTTTGCAGAAAGACCCTCTCGTTGAAAAATCAGGGCGAGGTTGTCTCTCGGCTGAACGACGACAGTGCGTATATCAGCAGGCGAGTCGTACGCGATGTCTGATGAATTACCGACTTCGGCAGAAACCATTGGATCGGAAGTTTCTGCCGCTGTGGGAGAATATTTGCCGTGGGTAACCGCTGGGTCTTTCCGGGGGTGATCGGCGACGCCGTTCCCATTGAGATTGGATAACGCAAAAAAAGCGAGGACGATCGTCAATACGAAGGCGATGGCACGGTGTGTGCGAGGGAGGTTACGTAAGGAGTACCCTCGCCACTTCGAATTCAAGTTGGACGTTGGCGGACCTATGCGTGGGGCAGTTCAAGAAGTTGCGCTAGTATATGGGTTTTGGTTCGGTTGGAAAGCCCTCCACGCCGGAATCTTGCCTTCCGACTTGTCCTCGAGCGAATTCGTATGTCTTCTCCTATAACTGATTTAGAGCTGCGTCACCTCCTCGCTCAGATATCTGATCGAGAAGGGCTCGAGTCTCACTTACAAGAGTCAGGAAGGAGTTTGTACTGTGGTTTTGATCCAACGGCGCCGAGTCTCCATATTGGCAGCTTAGTTCCGCTCCTCACTCTGCGCCGTTTCCAACTTTCGGGACACTCTCCTATTGCGCTGGTAGGAGGGGCTACGGGCCTTATCGGAGATCCGTCTGGGCGTGTTGATGAACGTAGCCTAAACGAGGTGGATGTGGTGGCTGGCTGGGTGGAACGACTGTCCAAACAGGTCTCCCAGTACATTGATTTAGATGGATCGCATGGGGCCCGTGTGGTGGATAACCTAGAGTGGACGCGGTCGCTGAGCGCCCTCGATTTCCTTCGAGACATCGGTAAACACTTTTCGGTAAACGCGATGATGCAACGGGATTCTGTGAAGAATAGGTTGAGTCGTGAAGGCGACGGGATTTCCTATACAGAATTTAGCTACATGCTTGTACAAGCGTACGACTTTCTCGAGTTGTCTCGTCGTTACCATTGCATGATTCAGGTTGGAGGTAGTGACCAGTGGGGGAACATGGTTAGTGGCATCGACTTAATCCGGCGTGCGGATAGTCAGCAAGCATTCGTCCTCACTGTACCTTTGGTCACGCGTGCTGACGGACTCAAATTCGGAAAGACCGTGGATGGAGCGATCTGGTTGGACCCGGAGATGACGTCGCCGTATCGCTTCTGTCTCTTATACACATCTCCGAGCCCACGAGACCGAGG
>CAXDSX010000351.1:0-2400 GCA_963992075.1 uncultured Pseudomonadales bacterium
TGCCCCCTGCATGTGACAAATGGCGTGAATAATCACGTCATTGCTAATTTTTGTATTTTCTCCAAAATAAACATTTGGCCCTATTGTGACATTACTTCCAATCTTTGTGTCGTAACTAAACCAGACACTGTTTGGGTCACGCATCGAAACGCCTTTTTGTAAAAATTTAAGTCGGGTCTTCTTTTGAAAAAGAGCATTCGCCTCTACAAGATCTTCTGGACTGTTAATCCCCATTACCTCATCTTCTGCTGCCTTCATCAGCCCGACATGGCGGCCTTGATTTCTGGCAATCTCAACGATATCGGTTAAGTAATATTCCCGTTTTGCATTTTTGTTTTTCACAAGACGCAAAAGATTAAACAATACTTTGCTTTTCGCGGCAATAATTCCAGAATTACAAAGAGACGCTTTGCTTTCAGATGAGCTCATATCAAGAGACTCAACTATTTTCCTAGGTTTTCCCTGATCATCCGTCAATATACGACCATATTGCCTAGCATTTTTCGCTTTCGTTCCCAAAATAACAAGGTCATGACCACGATTCCTTTCAAGTTGACGCAATAAAGATCGCAAGGTGTTTGCGCTAACGAAAGGTGTATCACCACAAAGAACAACGATATTTCCTTTAAATCTCCTCAGCAAGGATTGCGCGGCAACGACGGCCTGAGCGAATCGACTCAAACAAATTGCAACGAGGGAGAAAACGCCCCATTCAGCGAATATGGCTAAACCGATCGGAAAACCCACCTTCGCAATCTCACCCATCTGCTTACGATCGACCGTCAATCTTCGTCTAAAGAAATCAGGCGGGAAGAAATTTTGCCAGCGAACGACAATAACCATCGTAGCTGCCGCACTCCAATTCACAATTGCCGTAGCGACACCGCAACCGACACCGCCCATTTCTGGCGCGCCTAAACGTCCGAATATGAACGCGTAGTTCAGTACCCCGTTGAGAACAACGGTGACCGCTGCAACTACCATGGCGGGCTTGGTGCGGCCTAAGCCTTCGCTCGCTGCACGTAACACCGAGTACAGGGCAAATCCTGGCAACCCCCACATGACGTTTTCCAGATAACCAACTGATACCGCCGTCGCGTCGACCGAATTTCCCGCCGCAATCATCCCGATCACTCGATGCCCGTTTGCGATCAGGACCATCGCAACCAAACTGACTGCCATCCCTATCCAGACGCCCTGACGCGCTAGATAGCTGGATGCTGCGCCACCGCCTGCGCCAAATCGTTGTGCGACGAGCGGCGTTATGCCACTCAATGTGCCCATGAGCAGGGCGATAATCGGACCGACTATGGCGGTCGCCAAAGCGACGCCCGCTAAGTCACTCGACCCGTAGCGTCCCGACATCACGATATCCGTCACGTTGATCGTCATGAACAGCAACGAAGCAGCGACAATAGGTCCGCCCAAGCGCAGCAATCTGCCTAACTCAAGCGGATCGAATCTATTCACTGTCCATGCTCAAATGGTCTTATGCGAATCGTTAGTTGGAACGTTAATGGGCTTCGGGCTTGCGCCAAGAAGGGTTTTCTTGAGTTCTTGGAGACTTCCGAGGCAGACGTACTAGCACTTCAAGAAGTCCGCGCTTTCCCGCACCAACTAGATACAGCCACCCGAGAACCCGACGGATGGTACACGTACTTTGCCCCCGCGCAACGCCCAGGCTATGCCGGAGTAGGTATTTATTCGCGCGAGCCCGCAAGCGAGGTAATCGACAGTCTTCACATTCCACGTTTCGATGAAGAAGGCCGATTCTTGGTAGCCCGCTTTGGTCGGCTGTTCGTAGTCTCCGTCTACTTTCCCAAAGGAAGCGGCAAAGACCGAGACAATAGTCGGGTACCCTACAAATTGGACTTTTACCGAGCGGTATTTGACCTAGTCCAAGAGTTGCGCCGCCGAGGGCCGGTGTTTGTCATTGGCGATTACAACACCGCACATTCAGAAATCGACTTGGCGCGGCCCGCTACCAATCGAAGAGCCAGCGGTTTCTTGCAAGAAGAACGAGCGGAAATTGATCGGTGGTTGGACGCGGGTTGGGTTGACGTGTTTCGACGCCAACACCCCAACGAGCCCGGCCACTACACGTGGTGGCGTCAATGGGGAAATGCTCGACAAGACAACGTCGGTTGGCGGATTGATTACGTCCTGGCGTCGCCCGGCGGAGCCAAGCGCACCGATGAAGCATTCATTTGGCCAAACGTCAAAGGTTCGGATCATTGCCCTGTGGGCATTACCCTAAAACGCTAAAGCAGGTATAAGACGGCCGAAACGACGACCACTTTAACGCCGGCGCGCCCGCCGTTTTGACTTAGCGGCTACCTGTCTCTCATACACATCTCCGAGCCCACGAGACCGAGGCTGCTGGCGTATGCCGTCTTCGGG
>CAXDSX010000352.1:0-2382 GCA_963992075.1 uncultured Pseudomonadales bacterium
CGCTAACGTATTTGTAGGGAGGGTCCTCGGTTTGGGCAACGAGACTGACTCGGGTCTCGAGATCGAGTAGCTTGCCCTTACGTGAATCGGGGCCCGTAAGAAACCAAAGTTCGCCACCCGGATGATAGTCGTACCAAATGGGGATCGTCAGCGGACCTTCACCAGAATCGTTTATCGCTAGTACCCCGACGTGTAGGTCGGCGAGAAAGGCCTCTCTTTCGTCTCGCGACATGGTTGCCATAAACGTCTCCCGTGGGTGTTTTTGTAACCGAAAGGATACAAGTTACCGAAATAGAGCTCGAACGACGACCCGCGTTTGCCTTTGACCCATCAGATTGAGGACGCGCGATCTGGAACTTGACGTGTTATCGGAGCGTTACCTCTCCTCTCTTTGCTAGAAGAGCTGGTCTACTGAGCGCTCGAATGGCATGTCGTCGTCCTCGTAGCGTTCTTGGTCGCGTTGAAAGTGATTACCGCTCTCGGCGTATTGCATGTTCGTTTCGTCGATCTCTTTGGATTATCGTTACGTGAGTCGCTTTGTGGGATTGATCGGGAGGGGTAACCATGGCAAACGAAAAACAACGTGAATTTTGGTCTGGTAAAGGCGGCGATAACTGGGTCGAGCATCAAGCCTCAATGGATCATATGTTGGGCCCATTGGGGGATCGAGCGATCGACGCACTAGACCCTGCCACCGGCGAAAATATTCTTGATATCGGTTGCGGAACCGGCTCGACCACGCTCGCGATAGCCCAACGTGTGGGGAGCACGGGGTCGGTGACGGGAGCCGACATCTCCACACCGATGCTTGCGTTAGCAGCACAAAGGGCAAAAGACGCGGAGTTCGAGCATGTCAGTTTCGAGAACGTTGATGTACAAAGCCACACGTTTCAACCGGCGTGTTTTGACGCCGCGTTTTCGCGTTTTGGCGTGATGTTTTTCGAACAGCCCACCGACGCGTTCACTAACGTGTTCAAGACGCTCGGAAAGCAGGGGCGTTTGGCCTTTGTCTGTTGGCAATCACCGGCTAAGAACCCCTGGCAATCCATGGCGGCGGATGCGTTGGGTTCGCTTGTGGAACTGCCGCCGTCAGCACCCGAGAGAGCGCCCGGTCCATTTGCGTTCCAAGAGGCTGATTACGTCTGCGACATTCTTTCCTCTGCCGGATTTGCTGCTATCGAGCTGAGTAACCATGAACAGACCCTCGAGATGTACCCTCGAATGGGTTTAGCCGAAACGGTCGAGGCGTATATGTCAATAAATCCAGCCCTACGCGCCATGATCGCCGAGATGCCTGAAGAAAAACGTACGAAAGTTGTGGATGCATTAGTCGACACCTTTCGACCGCACCATTCAGAGCGTGGCCTCGTTCTTGAAAGTGCCATCAGCGTGGTTACGGCCCGTAAATCTGGCGATTAATGGCGAATAAACCGATGCAATAAAGGCAGTGTTTATTTGGGAGAACCCATGTAGACTCAAAACGAATTAGAAACCCAGCCTCTTACTTCTCGCAGAGTTCCAACCTCAGTCAGCAGTTAGCAATCGCTTCTAGTCGCGTTACAGCATTCGTTTTCGAATGTCGTAGCTTCGAAGTTGTGTAGTCGGATTCAAGGGCAGGCAACCGCACAACGAAATTGAACTATTTTTATGAGAATTGATTAATGAAATTGTATGTAGGGAATCTACCTTGGGCGACTGGGGAAGCAGAGCTTGAGGAAATGTTTGGGGGAATTGGCGAAGTGCGTTCCGCGAATGTCATCACCGACCGAGACACGGGGCGATCCCGCGGCTTTGGGTTTGTTGAAATGTCCGACGACGATGCCAGGCGGGCGATCGACGAATTGAATGGTACCGACATGGGCGGACGTGCCATCCGGGTGAACGAAGCTGAGGAAAAGCGGCGCGATTCACGTGGAGGTGGCGGCGGCGGCGGCGACAGAGGCAATCGTCGCTGGTAAGTGCCTGCCCGATTCGGGCAAGTAATTCGCGGTCGCCGATGTAAGGCGACGTCCGATCACGCGATGGACGGGAATTTTCTGGTCCATCGCGGTCGAAATAGCTGAGCACACCGCAGCGCCTTCTGGCTTTGCAGTTTGTCGCTGCGTCCTTTTGTCGGCGTATGCTAACTGCAGGATGGAAGGATGAAGCATGGCCTTGATCAAATTTTCTGATGAAGAAAAAAAGCTGATCGTTGGGCGTATCCAGGCATATTTCCGAGAAGAACTCCATCAAGAATTGGGTGGTTTCGATGCCGAATTTCTTTTCGATTTCTTTGCCGAGCAGATGGGCGCGTATTTCTACAACCGTGCGCTGTATGACGCTGTCTCTTATACACATCTCCGAGCCCACGAGACCGAGGCTGATCTCGTATGCCGTCTTCTG
>CAXDSX010000353.1:0-2363 GCA_963992075.1 uncultured Pseudomonadales bacterium
ATCTACACCTCTCTATTCGTCGGCAGCGTCAGATGTGTATAAGAGACAGGCGACCGGCGCCGGCAAGACAACTCTCGCCTATATGATCCCGAAATTTGTCCGGCCCTCCTCCGGACGCGTTTTAATCGACGACACTGACGCGACCGATTTAAGTACTGAACAGTTGCGCCAACGCGTTGCCTATGTGTTCCAGGAACATCAGCTACTTACAGATACCGTGGCAGCTAATCTACGCATCGCGAATCCAAACGCGACGCTTGAAGACTTAACCGCCGCATGCCACAAGGCAGGTGCCCTCGAATTTGTTACGGCTATGCCTGATGGTTTCGAGTCCAGGATCGAGCGTGGAGGTGACACGCTCTCAACCGGACAGAAACAACGATTGTCCATTGCCCGTGCCCTGCTTCGTCGGGCCTCTATTTTAGTTCTGGACGAACCGACTGCAGCGCTCGACCCTGAGACCGAGGCATCACTTTTGAAGGCCCTCGACGAAACGGACAACAACATAGTCATTGTGATTGCTCATCGCCTATCCACTGTTCAACACGCGGATCGAATCCTGTTTCTTCATGAGGGAGAACTAGTCGAAGAAGGCACGCATGAAGAACTAATGTTGCACGCTGATGGTCATTACCGACGATCTGTGGAGTTCGAAGCAAACAATTCGATGTCACGCTAACTTGTGATCTATCCCTGGTTCAATCCGAGCTGGAGGCGCCAATTGAATCCCTAACTTAGCAACCGAATCACCACCATCGAAAAGCGCTCAAGCAAGGACCGGCCAAAAGCCGCACAAGGGCAGTCCGCACTGAGCCTAGACTGGGGAATAAAATCGTCGTTGTCTAGAACGCCGCTCGGAACCCGTCGCAGCTTGGGCAGGACGAGATAAGGACCACCCCGACTCGAATCGCCTCGATAAGATCCAAAGTGTCCGCAGATACGCCAGCTTCTCGAATCTTGGCTTTTTGTATGCGTGCCGTCGCCTCCAGGCCTCGTGCGGTGAGGTCCTGATCGAGCACGTCCTCCACAAGCGTGTATCAGCTCAGGTCCAAGTCCAGTGCGTTACTCTCAAGATGTAAACGTTTGATTTCATCGTGGTACTGACTGAGATCGTTAGTCTCTAGTGATGGTTTCATGCTAATCCCCTTCGGTTTGACCGCCATATCGGGGATAACGTCCCATCCGTGGTCTTCGTTGTTGCAACGTGGATAGTTGTCAGAATGCTTATCAGCCAAGACTACAGCAGCAGAATCACTGCGATCACGGGGCGAGCTCTTGATTCGTTTGGTTCTGATGCTCGCCCCGGGATAGTTCAGTTGAGTCTAGACAGGTTGGATTGCCGACGAAGGTTTTCTTCTTTCGGTAACAGGAAATAAGGCTATGATCTCTGACAGAACAATGCATGTCAGGGATTGAATGAAATATCGCCGTTTCGGACGAACGGAAATGTTGGTCTCACAATTTTCGCTGGGGTGTATGCAATTCATTCGGAACACTCCCGAAGAAGTCGCGATATCAACCATCGAACGCGCGGTTGCCTCAGGCGTAAATCATATTGAAACAGCGCGGGGATACGGCAATTCCGAAGAACGGGTAGGCAAAGCACTCAAGCAGATCTTGAAACGTGTTCCGAGAGAAAAACTCTACGTGACTACTAAGATCGGCCCATCAACGAACG
Source organism: uncultured Pseudomonadales bacterium (assembly GCA_963992075.1). Lineage (GTDB taxonomy): Bacteria > Pseudomonadota > Gammaproteobacteria > Pseudomonadales > Azotimanducaceae > UBA11889. The sequence continues at coordinate 1,679 of CAXDSX010000353.1, forward strand.
TTGACGAATTCAAGCGAAACTTCGAGAAGTCGATGGGTTATCTGGGTCTCGATTATCTCGATAATTTGGACTTTCACGGCCCGGGCAATCTAGACGTCATCAGGCCAGCGATGCGCGACGATGGTTGTCTAGGATACGTACGTCGATTAATGAGTGAAGGCGTAATTCGTCATTTTGGTTTTTCAACACACGGATACCCAAACGGAGTCTTGGATCTCGTCAATACCAACGAATTTGAATCGATCAATCTCCATTACTACTACTTCTATCAAGGACTACGCGATGTGGTCGCAAGAGCCGCTGAACTCGATATGGGCGTCTTCATTATTAGTCCCAACAATCAAGGCGGACGTTTACAAGCGCCAACTGCAAAACTCACCGAGGCGTGCGCGCCGCTTTCGCCAATAAATTTCAATCACATGTGGTTGTTGAATCAGCCCGATGTACACACCTTGTCGTTCGGACCAGCAACACCAGACGAGATCGATGCCAACCTTGTAGCACAGGACTACGACGGGACTGGCGAGCATCGCGAGCTATTTGATCGTGTTTTGGGTCAAGTCGAAAACACCTACCGGACTCAATTAGGTGATGATTTCTGTACGGTGTGTAATCCTGTCTCTTATACACATCTGACGCTGCCGACGAATAGAGAGGTGTAGATCTCGGTGGTCGCCGTATCATT
>CAXDSX010000354.1:0-2359 GCA_963992075.1 uncultured Pseudomonadales bacterium
GTTAGGGAGGTCTTCTGCATTTGCCGAGGACCGCACGGCAACTTTTTGTTCGTCGAGCGCTGCGTACGCGTTAGCAATTTCGTCCGCGATATCGGACGGTATCTCCCCTTGTTCGAACAGTTTCATCACTCGCGTCGAGGGTGTCTCAAACGAGGCTCTCGCCCCAACGACGACGGGCGTTGCTAGTTCGAGAATCGAGTGGGCAATATCGTTGTGTTCTACGAATCGTTGATACGCCGATGTGGTCACGTGGAAGCCGACGGGAACCGGCAGTCCGGCGCGAAGCATTACCGCGAGAGATCTTCCCTTGCCACCGACGACATCTAGATCGGTGCTCGAATCGAGCGGCTTAACGTAACGAGGGAACCTATCCATCGGCCCAGTATAAAGATGCGGCGGCGGGATTCGCGGAGTGTGTCGTATGCGATGCAAGCGTGCGCTAAGATGCGTCGGCGAAATTCACCCAAATATATGTAATGCTCAGTTTATTTAATTTACGTAAGTTACTAATTTATAATACGTTACGTGATTATTTATACTCGTAAAATAGTCTGTGGATTGAGGGTCGTTAACCTGCGTTTGACGGCATGTTTCTCTGGCGGGGTACAGGCAGCACATTCGTTTGTCTAAATCCAAGGTTGTCAAGTTTCATGAGTTTACGGATCGACTCGCTTCGGGGCTCGGTAAAGTTTCCAAGCGGTTTGTTCAGGATGTCTTGGCCGGCGTGCTCCGGTCACGATCCGTAAGAATATGGGACATTGCGGCGGCACTAGACAAGTCTGTTCGGGTACACGCGACACATAAACGATTGAGTCGCAATATGGGTCGCCAAGAATTGGCTGACACGATCTCTCGTAATCTGCTGAGTATTACCGCGCGTCAAGTCAAAGAAGGAACGCGGCTTGCGGTACACGTCTACCCGTTGCAGAAGAAGTACGCGAGAAAGATGGAGTTCCTAGTCGGCGCGGAGGCGATGCCTGAAAACGAATACCCGGCTTATCAAGTTTGCGAGGTGGTCGCGTACGATCCGACCAGCGGTATCTTGATGCCGGTGGCGGCGCATCTTTGGTCACGTAACGCACCCGATTACGTCGACGATAGTGACGAGATCGTGAGCGTCCTTAAACGTGTCCAAGAAGCAACGGCTGGGCGGGGTGTATTCTTTCTCGATGCGGACGTTGGCGCGTTGATATGGCAAGCAAAGTCATTCGCGAATTCGGTATCCCGCCATGCCTTCCGTTATGTAACGGCGGTGTCCGGCAGCGTTGAGTTGTTACATGAAGGACACCTGAAGTCAGCTAATAAAATTTCGCATCTGGTCGAGAGGCCGTTCGGGATGACGACGTACAAATGGATACAAAACTCGCAGAACGTGGACGTCGAGACGGCCGTGGTTTGTTCGGTTGGATCAGACGACGTCAGCCTCCCGGAGACACCAGATAAGCCGCTGTCGCTTATAGTCGTCGACTGGGACATACCGAGCGCTCGCCGAGCCGACCGGACGCCGTTGATTTACTTGAGTTCAGGACCAGTGGCAAACGATCACGAACAGCACATTGGGATCGTCGAGACGCAGTTTCAGTTGCCAGACGTTGCGCGCGCCATCACTGCGCAGAAAGAGGCATTTAGCTTTTCGCAGGTACGCGTCCTCACGTACGATCGATTACGAGTACTACTTGGCTTGCTACACGCGGCGATCTATTTTGAGGTGGCGGTGCTTAAACAGCGCTCAACGGCGAGAGAGTGGACTCGGTCGTTCAACGAACTGTCACCCAGAATTGGCGACCATCCGCGATCGTTCATGGTCCCTGATGAACTGCGTAGGGTTGTTGCCGCTAGTTCGGTTCAGGCTTCTTGATCGCCAGTGATTGTCCGCAATCCGTATTTCGTTAGCAGAAACCACTAACGTTATTCCGCCGAAATGCTGCCCGCGTCAAACAAAGCGTTATCCGAAATTCGAGCGTTCTTTGGCAGCTGTATCGGTGAACTACGCCTTTAATAACCGGAGATTCGGTGACTCCTCGTTCCTTCTAATTACGACGATTGCGTGTCCGCGTCGTCGTGAATCACGACGGTTCCGGCGTCGCCATCGATCGTAATCGTTTGTCCGTGCCGAATTCTTTTGGTGCCGTTGCCAACTCCCAGTACAGCAGGAATTCCGTACTCGCGGGCAACGATGGATCCGTGGGCGAGGATACTTCCCATGTCGGTGACAAGACCCACCGCGTGTGCAAACAGCTGTGTCCACGCGGGCGTCGTTAATGGACTAACCAATATAGACCCCGGCGCCATCTTGTCGAACTCGTCTGCGCCTGTCTCTTATACACATCTCCGAGCCCACGAGACCGAGGCTGATCTC
>CAXDSX010000355.1:0-2357 GCA_963992075.1 uncultured Pseudomonadales bacterium
GGCCTCGGATTTTAGAGAGGAACTAGAAGGGTTGGGGAATAGTCCAGACGAACCCGTCGGCGCTGGGGAATTACTTGAGACGTACCGAATCGAATTCCCCAATTACATCGCCTACGCGATACGTGACGAGTCGTTCGCTCGAAATGACACCTTGGAAACCTACGAGGGGACCCTCGCGCGGCTCTACCGCGAATCAAAGTTTCTTGAGTATGTTGATGCCACGAGTACGGGGTTGCGACCGAAAGACACACTTAAACATTACAGTCTTCTGTGCCTCGAGCACGTCGTCGAAGTGGTATCAACGGACACGCCTAACCTGACATTGCTGGAAGAACGTTAAGCCAAGCGAGTCCCATCACTCGAACAACTAGTCGTACCCTGATCGACCTATTGGCTGGCTGAAAGCTGCAGCAGAATCCCGTGTGTCGATTTTGGATGCACAAACACTTGTGGACCCCCTTCGCCGATCAGCCGCGCTCCGCCTTCTTTCATGGCCTCGCATGTGGCCGCCAAATCGTCCACCTCCAGCGCGATGGTGTGCATGCCTTCGCCTCGACCTTCAAGCGCTTTGCCGACCGCCGAGTCGGCGTTTGTGGGCGCAACAATCTCGATGAACCCACCGTTGGGCATGTTGAAGAACGCTTGTTTTATACCGAGCGCTTCGCTTTCATCTGTTCGATCAAGCGTCAGCCCTAGCCGATCTCGATACGTCGCAATGCCCTCATCAATGTCGTTAACCCGCACCACGAGGTGATCAAACCCTGTTAATGCCATGACTTCCCCCTAAAGCAAATGAACGAAGGATCATAGCACCGCCATTATTACAGCCCCAGCAGGACAACACGATGCAATACAACGAGCGCTAATACCCATAAAAAGACTCAGGCGATAGAATCAGGGTGAACTATCAATTCGCCCCTGATCGCAAAGGTCCTGGCTAACAATAAGGTTTTCTCGAACATGATCGAACCCGTATCAATTGGACTTGTTGGATGTGGCGTAATCAGTTCGGCCTACCTAAAAGCGGCATCAATTTTCAAGCTCCTCAACTTCACAGCATGCGCCGATATCGATGCTACGGCAGCGGCAAAATGCGGCGAAAACTTTGATATCCCGTCGATGACAGTCGATGAATTATTGGCTCGAGACGACATCGAGGTCATCCTCAACCTGACCATTCCGAGCGCGCACGCGGACGTCAACATCGCTGCCCTGCAATCCGGCAAACATGCCTATTGCGAAAAGCCTTTTGCATTGAACACGACCGAAGGAAAGCGAGTACTGCAGGAGGCTCAAGAACGTGGTTTGCAACTGGGATGCGCGCCCGACACGTTCCTGGGTGGCGGCCATCAAACAGTGCGCAATGCCGTTGACGATGGCGCTATCGGCGCACCGATTGCGGGCACCGCCTTCATGATGAATCACGGCCACGAGTCATGGCATCCCAACCCTGCGTTCTATTACCAACGGGGCGGTGGTCCCTTGTTCGATATGGGTCCTTACTATTTAACGGCTCTGGTTAACGCTTTAGGGCCAGTGCGTCGCGTCGCCGCGTTAACCGCTATGGCCTTCGATACCCGCACGGTTGGATCCGAGTCTCGCCGGGGCGAGAAAATCGATGTCGAAGTAGACACCCATACCGCAGGGACCCTCGAGTTTATGAACGGCGCGATCGTCACTGTAGTCATGAGTTTCGATGTATGGCTGCACTCAAATCGTTTTATCGAAATTCATGGAACAAACGCCAGTCTGTCGTCCCCCGATCCCAACGGTTTCGGTGGTAGCGTCCGCATGTCCCAGCCGGACCGCACATGGGCCGAACTGCCATTGACTCACGGCTACCTGGAAAACACGCGTAGTATCGGTCTTGCCGACATGTGTGTCGGCATTCGAACGGGTCGACCGCACCGTTGCAACGGTGAACTTGCATACCACGTCCTGGAGATCATGGAAGCGTTCGGGCATTCATCCGTAACCGGCAAACACATTGAACTTAAAACAACACCCGAGCGACCGAAGCCACTACCAACCGGACTGGCAATCGGTGAACTCGATTAAGGAGGCTTAAGCGCATGTCCAAGAAGGCTTTCATTACCTGGGGCGGTTGGGACGGACACGAGCCGGAGCAAACAGCCGCTATTTTTGCCGACGTTTTGCGTGCCGAGGGCTACCAAGTCGAGGTTTCCGATTCGCTGAGCGCACTCGAGGATGAATCCTTTATGAGCTCCCTAGATCTGATCGTGCCCGTTTGGACCATGGCCAACATCTCACGTGAACAGGAAACGGGTCTACTTCAGGCGGTTCGTGCCCTGTCTCTTATACACATCTCCGAGCCCACGAGACCGAGGCTGATCTCG
>CAXDSX010000356.1:0-2339 GCA_963992075.1 uncultured Pseudomonadales bacterium
CGATTGGCTCACTCCCACCGATTACCCGAGCGCTAGCAAGGATTGGGAATCCCGACAATACAGCGACTTCAGCATCAGCCCAAACCGGCGAAAACGCGTCACCGACTACCCGGTCAATGATCAGGATTCACCCATCGCGGTAGCAAATTTCAACGGGGTTGGTGGCAGCACCATTCTTTACGCCGGCCATTACCCTCGGTTCCATCCCTCGGATTTCCGCGTGAAATCGCTCGACGGCGTCGCCGACGATTGGCCCCTCGATTACACCGACCTAGAGCCCTTCTACGCGGAAAACGACAAGATGATGGGGGTTTCAGGGCTCGCGGGCGATCCAGCCTACCCACCGAAACCCGCCGTGATGCCGCCGCTGCCCTTAGGTAAGTCCGGTCAAGTTCTTGGTAAAGGGTTCAACGCGATGGGCTGGCACTGGTGGCCATCCGACTCCGCCATCGCCTCCACGGCCTACGACGGACGCGACAAATGCGTCAACCTTGGAGCCTGCACAATTGGATGTGCCCAAGGCGCGAAGGCGAGTTCCGACATCACATACTGGCCGCAGGCGATCCGCGCTGGCGTCGAAGTGTGGACGCGCTGTCGCGTTCGCGAAATTACCGTTAACGAAAACAACATGGCATCAGGCGTGACCTATTACGATGCCGATGGCAACGAAAGGTTCCAGGCGGCCGAAGTCGTGGTACTGGCCTGTAACGGCGTGGGCACACCCCGCATCCTATTGAATTCAGTATCGAATCAATTCCCCAAAGGACTCGCCAATCGTAACGGCCTGGTCGGCAAGAACCTTATGTTCCACCCTTACGCCTCAATCCAAGGTCTTTTCGACCAACCTTTGGACGGCTACAGGGGGCCAGGAAATTGCATTTGGAGCCAACAGTTTTACGAGACGGATCGCTCGCGAGATTTTGTCCGGGGCTTTACTTACGAAATCACCCGTGGCCGAGGTCCCGTCGCGACTGCTCTAACCGGGATGTTTTCAGGTCGGATTCCGTGGGGCGAAGATCACCACCAAAGATACCGCGAACTTTTCAACCGAATCACGGGCATGGTCGCAATATGCGAAGATTTACCCGAACCCCACAACACCGTCACCCTCGACCCAGAGCTCAAGGATAACGACGGCATTCCAGCGCCGAAAATCACCTACACGTTGTCCGATAACAGTCGCCGCATGCTCGACTACGCGATCGACCGAGGTACGGAAATACTTGAAGCGGCTGGGGCAATCGACGTCATGACCGAAGCGCCGATTGCCGTGGGCGGCTGGCATCTGATGGGGACAACGCGCATGGGGGTCGATCCAGAAACATCTGTTGTCAACGAATGGGGCCGCAGTCACGACGTCCGCAATCTCTTTATCGTCGATGGCAGCATTTTCGTGACCTCAGCTGGCGTCAATCCGACAAGAACTATCCAGGCTTTGTCGCTCTATATCGGCGACAGCATCAAGAAACGCCTCACTACACTATTCGATTAAGAGTCGATCATGAGCAACCGAGAAACGCTATTGGCAAGCGATTTACCGTTCTCCGAGCCCCAACGCGAAATACTATGGGGACTGGTCGGATCGATCATTCCCGCCAGCAAGGACTACGATACGCCGGGCGCAGACGATCCTCTAATCTTTAAGGATATTCTCGTCACAGCACGCCCATACACGGACATGTTCGCTTCGGGGCTTGAGGACATCGATCAACAAGCGATACGGAACTACGACGGTGTCGGTTTTGCCGCTCTCAGCGCTAACGATCGGCACGCTATGGCGGAACAACTCAGTCAATCATTGAACGCTTTCTTACGCACGTTGGTCAGCATTACCGTGCAGTGTTACTACCGCGACGACCGTGTCATGCAAGCCCTCGGGATGGAGCCGCGACCCCCTTTCCCGGAGGGATTTACCGTCGAGGAAGGTGACTGGACATTGCTGGATCCCGTTCGTCGCCGCGGCAAACTCTATCGAGAGGTCGATGTCTAACGAGTCCACATCGTGAAACTAGAATCGGCAGCGCCCGCCATGGGCTTGAGGATCGATCAACTCAGCCTTGCAAAAGAAGGAAACCGAGCGGTCGACGAATTACGTGCATTGCTTCTGGAACATCAACTGCTTGTCATCACAAAGCAGCAATTAACGTCGGAACAACTCATGGACTTCGGGCGCGGCTGGGGCGAGCTCATGACACATCCATCTTCCATGGCGCACCCAAATCCTTACGTTCAGACGCTCGCGAACCAAGGCCAGGTGAAAGGCAAGGGCTTCGGCGCGTGGCATTCCGACATGACGTGGCATCCGACACCACCCCTGTCTCTTATACACATCTCCGAGC
>CAXDSX010000357.1:0-2280 GCA_963992075.1 uncultured Pseudomonadales bacterium
CGACCACCGAGATCTACACCTCTCTATTCGTCGGCAGCGTCAGATGTGTATAAGAGACAGGATTTAGGTCGTGGACCACATATTCGGTTAACGCACCATTAGCAGCCAGCTCCTCTGCGTTCATGCCGAGACCAGCCACCTTTCCTAACATTTGATCCCTGGGTAGATGTGAAATCCAGGAACTCATGAGATCGAGCACGTCGGCTTTCAACGGAATGAATTCCCGATAGAATTCAGTCAATGCTTCAATCGTCTCTGGATCAATGTGGGCGACGAAGCGTGGCGCAGAATAAAAGTTTTCATCCGGGCTCTCATCAGCTCGGTGGAAGTACGCTTCAGGAAATACATTTTCGTCCATGAGCCGATTCATTACTGAAAGCCGGTCGCTCGTCAAGCTGGCCGCTCCCATGGCATTAACGCAGTTCTTCATCATGGGCATGGGATTTACCGACACCGCGATGGCGGGCCATTACTCTGCCACCGACCTCGCCGGCGTCGCGCTCGGGGGCAACATTTTGTGGCCCATCTTTATGTTGACCACTGGCATAACCATGGCGCTAACACCAATCACGGCTCAATTGAGAGGAGCCGATCGAGTCAACGAAATCGGCACCTTGCTACGTCAAGGGATATGGATTGCACTGGTTGCGTCGTTCGTTGCCGTCGTCGTCATCACCCAAGCCGGGACAACGTTTCAATGGATGGCCATCGATCGCGAAGCGATCGCGATCGCGGATCAATACCTGGATGCCGCCGCATGGGGGATCCCAGCAGCGTTCGTGTACGTTACGCTCAGGTATACGTCCGAGGGCCTTGGACACGTGGTGTCCCCCATGGTCATCGTTGCATTTGCCCTCGTCATCAACGCGTTTTTGAACTATGCGTTTATCTACGGTCGATTCGGTGCACCGGAATTGGGAGGAGTCGGGTGTGGATACGCGACCGCCATTGTTATGTGGCTCGAGCTACTGCTCATCGCCATTCAACTCTTTCGCCCGCATTTTCGCCGAACAGGAGTGACGACTCGAATCGATCTCCCGAACATCACGATCATTGCCAACATTTTCCGTATCGGCCTTCCCATCGGCCTATCGTCATTCATCTCGATGGCGATTTTTTCCGTCATCGGCTTTATGGTCGGTACTCTCGGCGTCGTTCCTCTCGCTGCGCACAGTATCGCTGGGAATATCAATTGGGCTACGTTTGTTATCCCTATGGCAATCGGAGGGGCAGCCAGTATTCGGGTTGGATTTAAGGTAGGTGCCGGGGATTATGACGGCGCTCGTGGGGTCGGCGCGACGGCGATGAAACTCGCTCTCGGCTATGCTTTATTGGTGAGTTTGCTGCTTGTCCTGTTTCGATACGATGTCGTCACGCTCTATTCAAAAGACGCCGATGTTTTGGCCATGGCTGCGGCCCTGATCCTAATTATCGCGGTCTATCAAATCGCTGATGCGACGCAGGGAACCGTCATTGGGGCTTTGCGAGGATACAAGGACACCCGCGCACCCATGATCTTTTCGTTAGTTGGTTATTGGGTCATCGCCCTGCCATTCGCTGCCTATTTGGGTTTCGGTAGTTACGGTGTGTACGGATTCTGGGTCGGCATGGCAATCGGCGTTGCGCTGGTCGCATTAGCTAGCGGGCTTCGACTGATATCGACAAGCCGTAACCTCGACCGCATTAGAGGTTTTTCCGGTTTATAGCGCGCAAGAAACTCGGTTCGTCATCCGTACATCCAAATCCCATCCACTAAACTGGATTCGAGGTCGGAACGTGAACGATCATACCGTCCAGGCGATCACAGATCCTCACTTGGCAGGTTAACCGACTATTGTTTCGGCGCTCGGGGACAAATTCCAGAATATCTTTTTCGTCGGGATCCAATGGGCCCGAACGCACGAACCACGATTCGTCGATATAGCAATGACACGTCGAACAGGTACAACCACCTCCGCATTGCGCTGTGATACCCGGTACCCCGTTGTCGACGGCGCAATCCATGACGGACTCCCCGGTCGTTGCTCTAACGACCTGCCGGCTGCCATCCGGCTGCACAAACGTAATCTTTGCCACAACTGGAATGCTAGAGTGGCCACGTCGAAATAGCTATGATGGCCGGTTTGCGGAAGGGACTAAGCAGTTGCAAGTTGTTGGCCTCACAGGCGGGATTGCGTCCGGAAAGTCCACAGCGGCGTCGCTGCTGTCTCTTATACACATCTCCGAGCCCACGAGACCGAGGCTGATATCGTATGCCGTCTTGTGCTTGAAAAAAAAAAG
>CAXDSX010000358.1:0-2214 GCA_963992075.1 uncultured Pseudomonadales bacterium
GAATACGGCTATACCTATTCGCGGATCATGAATCCGACGGTCGCCGCGTTCGAGGAGCGCATTGCAAACTTGGAGGGCGGTGCCGGCGCCGTTGCTTTCGCTAGCGGGCTCGCCGCTCAATCTGCCACCTTCTTTACGTTGCTTTCGCCAGGCGATCATGTGGTTGCTTCACGCGCCCTTTACGGCGGATCGATCACTCAACTCAAACACTTGTTCAAGAAATTGTCCGTCGACCTGACGTTTGCCAATCCCGACGATCCTGGCGAATGGAATGCGGCAACGACCGATCGGACGCGCCTATTCTTTGGCGAAACGATTGGTAATCCGGGCGGCAATGTCATGGACATCGAAAAAATTGCTGAAGTCGCACACAGCCACTCCCTCCCCTTGATCATGGATAACACCTTTGCGACGCCGTATCTCTGTCGACCTATCGAATGGGGCGCTGATATCGTTATTCACTCCGCCACCAAGTTTCTCGGCGGACACGGTACTAGCATCGGTGGGGTGGTGATCGACTCGGGGGACTTCGATTGGTCTAACGGCAAGTTTTCTGTCATCGCTGAACCCTCGGACGCCTATCATGGGCTCGCTTTCCACGAGACATTTGGGATGTACGGCTTTCTCATGAAACTACGCTCCGAGACACTCCGGGATCTCGGCGCTTGCATGAGCCCTTTCAATGCCTTCCTTTTCCTACAAGGTACGGAAACACTACCCTTGCGGATGGATCGTCACGTATCCAACGCTCTCGATATTGCGAAATGGTTGAGTGCTCGATCCGACGTTATCAGCGTCAGTCACCCCGCTTTGCACTACGGTGAGGACTCAGCCTTGCTCTCAAAGTATCTACCTAAAGGCGCAGGCGCCGTATTCTGCTTTGAGCTTGATGGCGGTCGCGAGGCTGGTCAGGATTTGATCCGTCACGTACAACTATTTTCGCACCTGGCCAACGTGGGCGACGCAAAAAGTCTGATCATCCATCCTGCCAGCACTACCCATCGGCAACTCGACGACGACGAACTAGAAGCCGCAGGTATCGCACCGGGAACAGTCCGACTTTCAATCGGTATCGAGGATGTCGATGACCTGCAATGGGATTTGGAGCAAGCCTTTGCCCAGTACCATTAACTATCAAGACCCAACGACGATACAGCGCGTCCTGCACACGGGTCGCAACATTGCCATCGTCGGCCTATCAGGTAACACGTTGCGTGCCAGTCACTTTGTCGGGTACTACGCAAAGCGCCATGGCTATCGAATCTTCCCCGTCAATCCTCGAGAAAACGAAGTCCTTGGCGAACCAAGCTTTGATTCATTGACCGCCATCGGCGATGCCGTTGACATCGTCAATGTATTTCGAGATCCGTCAGCCGTGCCAGCCATCGCAACGGAAGCTGTCGCTATCGGCGCTAAAGCTTTATGGCTTCAGTTCGGTGTCATCAGCGACGAAGGGGCCGCCATCGCCACAGAAGCAGGTCTCGATGTCGTTATGGATCGGTGCCTCAAAGTCGAGCACGCACGTTATGTCGGACGCATGCACTGGTTGGGGCTGAACACCGATGTTGTCACAGCACGTCGACGTACTAAGCGTTAGTTAAAGTACACGCCCCCGCTCGTGTTCCTTAATTTGTCCCGCGCAATCACCATGCGATGCACTTCGGAAGGACCTTCCCCAATCCGCTTAACGCGAAGTTCTCGGTACCAACGTTCGAGTGGCATCTCTTCGGCTACACCCATACCACCAAACATTTGAATGGCGCGGTCGACCACACGTCCGGCCGTTTCAGTTCCGTAGAGCTTGCAAATCGACGCATCGACCTTGCCAGACTGGCCCGCATCCACTTTCGATGCGGCATCGTAAACAAGCATCCGAGCCGCCCGCAGTTCGACCTCTGAATCAGCAATCATCCACTGAATCGCCTGTTTGTCAGCCAACATGCCGTCGCGCGTAGGTCGCTGCTTTACCCAAGCACATGCCATGTCAAGCGCTTCCTGTGCCATTCCTATGCAGCCCGCGGCGTACGGTATCCGCGCATCCACCAACCAACTCTGTGCCACACCAAATCCTTGCCCGACCGACCCCAAGACATTCTCGGCCGGAACACGGCAATTCTCGAGAACAATCTCGTATGGAGATAATGCTGTCTCTTATACACATCTCCGAGCCCACGAGACCGAGGCTGATCTCGTATGCCGTCTTCTGCTTGAAAA
>CAXDSX010000359.1:0-2199 GCA_963992075.1 uncultured Pseudomonadales bacterium
CATATTGATCGAACGATTGACCTCCGTGCCGTTGAGGTAGATAACGCATCCGTCGTCGCGTTGCACTTTCATGCACAGCGCGGTGATATCGGAGATATCCGCGACGGTAAATTTATGCCGAAAGTAGTAGACGAGGCTTCCGCTCGTGATCACCGTGTTCTCATCGCCTTCGGTGAAGCCCAACTCGGCCGCACCCGTGGACCAACCGGAGTCATCAAAATCACTCGCCGTCCACCCTGTACCTTGATCAGACCCGTCGTCGAGATAGCTCCAATCCGCCTTCCTGGCGATTAACGCATCCGCCGTCGGCGTCGCGTCGCCGGCCAACAACAGACTCTTATCCACCGTAAAGGCGTGGAAGTTGTTGCCATCATCGGACGCATTGGAGGCAAAATCGCCAGCCCCGACCGTTCCCGCGGGAAGGCCGTCACGGGCGATCTCAGTACCGTTGAGGTAGGCAATGGCCCCATCGTCCCGCTTGAGATTAAGTGTCAACGCCTCAACGTCGCCAAGGTCGGCGACCGAGAAGCTATGACGGAAATAGTACGTCGTCGCACCACTCTGGATCAGCGTGGCTTCATCCCCTTCGGTGAACCCAAGTTCCGCAGGTCCCGTCGCCCAGCTTGAATCATCAAAGCTAGCCGCCTGCCATGCGGTTCCTTGGTCCGTGGCGTCATCCAAGTAACTCCATGTCGAGCCTTTCGACACAATCACTCTGGACGGATCGGATGACGAGATCAGCGATCCCATCGCAATCGAGGTGTCGGTGTAACCCACCGGATCCGAGCCGTCGCTCGTCGAAATTGACGCATACGTAATCGTGCCGTCCGGCATCGCCGTTCTAGCGACCTCGGTCCCGTTGAGATAAACCACGGCGCCGTCATCGATTTCGAGCGACAGCGTCATCGCCGAAAGATCAGACGCCGATAAAGCCGTCGTAAATTCATGGCGGAAATAGTAGGTGTTGGCGTTGCTGTCAGAAATCAGCGTCGTCTCATCACCCTCGTTAAACCCAAGCTCACCCGCGCCCGACGACCAACTGGAGTCGTCAAATCCAACCTGACGCCATGCCGATCCCTGATCGGTGTTGTCATCGAGATAGCTCCATGTCGCGCTCTTAGCGACCAAATCTTCAGTACCCGCCACGCGAATCGTTGCCGGGGTAAACCGATAGAAATTTCCGTCGGACCTATCCTCCGTTTCATAGACAATTCCGGTCTCGGGATCTACTGCCGCAGCCTCGTGGTTAAACGCACCTAACGCGGGGCGGGCCACCGCGGACGTCGCTCCCGAAACGTCACACTCATAGGTTAAACCGTCCTCAACTTCCTCACAGGTAAGCCACGTCCCCCATGGGGTCGTGCCACCCGCGCAGTTTCGCCGTGTTCCCGTGCAGATAGAGTAGGCATCGGTGATGTTTCCGCTCGAGTCAAATCGGATAGCGCCCACACCACCCTGACTGCCGCTCTCCGCGTTCGAGACATAAATCCAACCACCGTCGTCGGTATCAAAAACGGCACCGCCATCGGGGGCGCGAACCCAGTCAAAATCGGTACTGCCAACTTTCTGTCCCGTCTGCGCAATTACGCGCGACGTAAAGCCCTCAGGTAATTGCAACCCGTTGTCGTCGGCTCCCTGAAGCGCGCCAAGATTCGTGAGGTAAGTCCGTGGGAGTGGGTTGCCCTCCGCTTCCGCCGCTGCTGCTGCGTCGGAGGATGCTGTTGGTACCAACGTCCAACCCGCAGAACCGTAGGGGTCTGAGTCCGGTGCGCTGCTGCCACCCCCACCACCACTGCAGGCGATGATGATGGGCGAAGCCGCCGCATAGGTTGCATAGCGTGTCGAAAGCTTCAGGAACTTTCGACGATCAAGATCAGTCTGGGTAGTCTTCATTCTCCCCCCGGTTCCACTTATAGCTGTTAGCTGTATTTATCGAGCCTCGAATTATGTCAGTCAATGGCGCTAAACGGCCAAAACAACACAAAAAGCGAATCGAAGCCCACTCCCTTGGCATTAAACTTACTACGATTGTCACAAAAATGTAACAAACCGTAAGCCTCTCCAGTTATCGCACCAAATCCCGACATTTGGCTAGTTTTTCGGTATCCCGGGTGTGGGTGGACGAAACGCATCGCCGCCGGCCACGAACGGTTGTATTCATCGCCAACGATATCTGCAACCAAATCGGACAAGCCGGGA
>CAXDSX010000360.1:0-2182 GCA_963992075.1 uncultured Pseudomonadales bacterium
TGATACGGCGACCACCGAGATCTACACCTCTCTATTCGTCGGCAGCGTCAGATGTGTATAAGAGACAGGTATCAGTTGAACCGCAAATGCTGTCCAACTAGAATGGCGCGCCTTTTTACGTGATGGGCCCGTCGGCCCTATCATTTCCGGTGGAGAAACCAATTGGCCAGAATTAGTCAGCTTGTTAGAAAGCCGCGGAAACGTCGGAAGACTAAAACTAATGTGCCTGCGCTGCAGGGTTGTCCTCAGCGTCGAGGGGTATGCGTCAGGGTGTATACGACGACACCCAAGAAACCTAATTCTGCCTTGCGTAAAGTTTGTCGAGTGCGGCTGACGAATGGGTTTGAGGTCAATTCATACATCGGAGGTGAGGGTCACAATCTACAAGAACACTCTGTCGTACTAATACGTGGAGGACGGGTTAAAGACCTGCCGGGGGTTCGATACCATACTATTCGTGGGACGCTGGACACTTCTGGCGTCAGCGAGAGGAGACAAGGACGCTCCAAGTACGGAGTAAAGAAGACCCGATAACCAACTCCAGAGTAAGGCCGCCCATTAATTGTGGCGGGCCAACCTGAAGAAAAGGAGAAATTTGATGCCAAGACGTCGTGTCGTAGCCAAACGGGAAATCCTGCCGGATCCGAAGTACCACAATCAAACTTTGGCGAAGTTTATTAATCACGTGATGGTTAGCGGCAAGAAGGCGGTTGCTGAAAAGATCGTGTACGGAGCGCTTGATCACATTGAGTCAAGGGAACACAACGATCCTGTTGAAATATTTGAAAAAGCTTTGGAGTCCGTCGCGCCTTTTGTGGAAGTCAAATCGCGACGCGTCGGAGGGGCCACGTATCAAGTTCCGATCGAAGTGCGGCCCTCTCGTCGTGCGGCGTTGGCTATGCGTTGGGTCGTCGATAGTGCTCGAAGTCGCAGCGAGAAATCGATGTCAGCGCGTCTCGCTGGAGAGTTGATCGACGCTGCGGAAGGCCGTGGCTTGTCGGTACGAAAGCGAGAGGACACGCACCGCATGGCCGATGCAAATAAAGCGTTCTCTCACTATCGATTTTGAGTCGAAAGCATTTAGCACAACCGTTAATCGGAGCAAATTATGGGACGTAGTACGTCGATAGGACGCTACAGAAATATAGGCATTGTCGCTCACGTTGATGCGGGCAAGACAACGACAACTGAACGAGTGCTTTTCTACACAGGGCTCTCTCACAAAATTGGTGAGGTCCATGACGGGGCCGCCGTGATGGACTGGATGGAACAAGAACAAGAGCGTGGTATCACCATTACATCGGCAGCCACTACCTGTTTTTGGAGTGGTATGAACCAGCAGTATGACGAACATCGAATAAATATTATCGATACTCCGGGCCACGTCGATTTCACCATCGAGGTAGAACGGAGTTTGCGAGTTCTTGATGGCGCGGTGGTGGTTTTTTGTGGCACGTCTGGAGTCGAACCACAGTCGGAGACCGTGTGGCGGCAAGCCAACCGGTACGAAGTTCCGCGTATGGTATTTATAAATAAGATGGATCGAGCGGGCGCAGACTTTCTCCGGGTCGTGGAACAAATTAGGGAACGGCTTGGATCTAATCCAGTCCCGATACAACTAGCTATCGGAGCAGAGGATAAGTTCGAGGGCGTGGTCGACCTGATTAGCATGAAGGCGATTTATTGGAATGAGTCGGACCAAGGTCTCACGTATGAAGCGCGGGATGTCCCGGAAGGATTAGTTTCCGAGGCAAATACATGGCGCGAAACACTGATGGAAACGGCTGCAGAATCTTGCGAAGAGCTAATGGATAAGTACCTTGAAGAAGGCGAGCTTACGGAAGAGGAAATCAAAACGGGACTGCGCATTCGGACCCTAGCTAACGAAATAGTACCTGCGGTATGCGGATCTGCTTTTAAGAATAAGGGTGTGCAAGCCATGCTTGACGCAGTTATCGATTTCTTGCCTGCGCCCACTGAGGTAAAGGCGATTGAAGGTCTTCTTGATGAAGACGGAACAACCGGGATCAGAGAGTCGAATGACGAAACGCCTTTCTCTGCATTGGCGTTCAAGATTGCAACCGATCCATATGTCGGAACCCTGACGTTTTTTCGAGTTTATTCTGGAGTCTTAAGCTCTGGTGATCAGGTATTCAACCCCGTCAAACGCAAGCGTGAACGG
>CAXDSX010000361.1:0-2169 GCA_963992075.1 uncultured Pseudomonadales bacterium
ATGATACGGCGACCACCGAGATCTACACCTCTCTATTCGTCGGCAGCGTCAGATGTGTATAAGAGACAGCCCCAACAGTTGTAGATACAGACACCATCGGGTGGACCGGAGTTACCGGTGGTAGCCGGACCGCCTTCGATACCGGTCGCGCAGCCATCCACGCGGCAGAAGAGATTGTCCAGCTGATGAAGGTCAGGGCGGCCCTTATCTGGGATATGGATGAGGAAGACGTCTCATTCGACAAGGGAACGTTCCTCTGCGCCAAAACCGAAGACACCATCAGCTTCAGATACCTTTCGGCGCGCCTTATGGGTACCGGAGGCCCGATCTCCTGTTCGGTGTCTGATGCTTCACCAGGTAGTGGACCGATTATCGCAGGGAATCTGGTTGACGTGGAAGTGGACCCCGAGACCGGAAAGGTAACCATCCTGAACTATACAGTCGTCCAAGACGCTGGCAAGGCCATTCATCCTAGTTATGTAGAAGGTCAGATGCAAGGCGGAGCAGTCCAAGGAATCGGATGGGCATTAAACGAGGAATATATTTACGACGAAGAAGGTGTCCTCGACAATCCAGGCTTCCTCGACTATCGCGTCCCGGTCGCATCGGATGTACCCATGATCGATTGTGAAATCGTCGAAGTTGCCAATCCGACTCATCCGTACGGTGTGCGAGGAGTTGGAGAAACGCCCATTGTCGCACCCCTAGCCGCTGTGGGTAACGCGGTCAGCCAAGCGCTTGGAATACGAATGACCGACCTACCCCTCTCGCCACCAAGACTGCTGGATGCCCTCGCCAGTCGCGTTGAGACATAACGGTGTGGTTGCGGCTTCGACAAATTGCGTTCGTCGCACGCGAGCTCGCCCCTATTGAAGACGCACTTATCGACGTTCTTGGACTACAAGTTTGCTTCCGTGATCCCGGGGTGGGCGTTTTCGGTCTTCACAACGCACTTTTCCCCGTCGGAAACCAATTCATCGAGGTGGTCGCTCCGAACGATCCAAATGAGGACACGGCTGGGGCTCGTTATCTTTCAAGGCGAAGGGGGGACGGAGGTTACATGGTCATTACCCAGTGTGATGACCAAGCCCCAAGGCGCGCTCAGTTCGAAAAACTTGGGGTTCGTTTGGTTACAGATCACCAGGGAGATTCGTTCGTCAACATGCAACTCCACCCTAAGGACACAGGCGGGTCGTTTTTTGAGATTGACGAAATGCTTGGACCCAAAGCACACGACGTTGATGGACCCTGGCACCCCGCAGGGCCCAACTGGCAAATAGCTAAAACTAAACAGGTCTCCTCCATCATGGGTGCTACGATCCAATGCGACGATCCAACCGCCGTTGCGGCACGTTGGTCGGACATCGCCGAATTGCCGTTGGACGGAACCACGCTTCCCCTTGAGAACGCGAGTTTAAACTTTACCCCTTGCATTGACGGCCGACCGGAAGGACTTTCGGAACTCGATATCGCAGGGGACGTCGATACCATTCTCGATGCAGCGGACTCGCGCGGTCTCCGCACAGGGGAAACACAGGTAACGATATGTGGTGTACGACTAAATATCATCTGAAAGAAAAACGATCCCCTAATGTTGTGAAGATCTCACGCCTATTGGTCGTATCGTTGCTCTGTTGGATGCCGCAAATAGCGCTCGCTAGTGAACGATCCTGCGAGAGTCCCGAATACAGCCACGGGATCGCCCACTTACTTCAACCCAAATATGGCCCCGATTTTGTTCACTTCGATTATGCGAATCCCGCCGCTCCTAAAATGGGCGAAATGCGTCTACCTTCTCTCGGAACATTCGATAACTTCAATTACATACTCGAAAAAGGCCGGTTAGCTGACGGGTATGCAGGCGGGCTGGTTTACGACACCTTGCTCGAATACGCCATCGATGAAACCACGGCCGCGTACGGACGACTCGCCGAGGGTGTTGCCGTCCACCCAGAACTAGATTGGGTAGCGTTCAAGATTCGAAAGAATGCGTTTTGGCACGACGGCGAACCAATCACGGTCAACGACGTCGTTTTTACTTTCGAAACACTAAAGCAACACGGGTCCGTAGCTATTCGAACAGCACTATTCGACCTTGAACCTGTCTCTTATACACATCTGACGCTGCCGACGAATAGAGAGGTGTAGATCTCGGTGGTCGCCGTATCA
>CAXDSX010000362.1:0-2162 GCA_963992075.1 uncultured Pseudomonadales bacterium
TTTTTTTTCAAGCAGACGACGGCATACGAGCTCAGCCTCGGTCTCGTGGGCTCGGAGATGTGTATAAGAGACAGCCATGAACGTAACTGGGAGTTCTGGACAATCAGAGGTTCCGTCAAAAATCTCCGTGGCAACATCAATATCTATGCATGAAAAACTGCTTCTGGATCCATCGTTGCTAGCCCGAAGTAAACGCCTCACCGACAAGGCGATGAAATCCATGGCATTCAAGCTTTATCCGTATTCTCGGCATGATGCGTGGATGACAAGAGAGGTCGTGCGAGTCACGGATGGGTTAATTGACACGGTCACGACACGTGGGACCGAGTTACTTGACTCCGGTGAGGCCGAGTTGAAGGTGCGGATTGAGTGGGTGAGTGACGCATCGGCCGTTGTTCTTGGTCCGACGAAAAGCATTGTTAAAGTCGCGACGGAAGTGCTTGCGGACCAACTACTCGACTTGAATCGACTCTCGAGTGTCAACGCTCCCGTAAGTGGCGATGACGTCGAAATACGTCGTTGGCTGGGAGAACGCGCCATAGCTCCCCGAGCTAAAGGATAAGCAGTAGAGCAATAAAGTTCGGTTTGGGCTCACAGGCATTCACTCCCTCTCCCCACGCCTGTGGGCCCTACTTTTTTCATGGTCTGATTAAAGGTTGGGAATGGATTAGGTGGGAGAATCCGGATAAAACTAGACATGGCTAAACGTCAGTAGCGTTCGAAGACATGAACGTTACCGCGAGTTCTTGACGCAATCCCAGGGGGTTTGGTCGTATCGAGATCGTCAGTTATAGGTGAAGTTTGCTTTAACCCCAACGACGTTAGTGTCGACGGTGTTTGAGGATTTTCGCCATAGATTCTTCGTAGAACTGACCCTTTTCAGTACCGCAACTGGGGCATCGAAAGTCGTCCGGAACGTCCGTCCATCGCGTCCCGGGTTTAACGTTCTTTTTGTCCTCACCGGATTCCTCTCGGTAGACATAATCGCAAATCGTACATTCCCATTTATTCATTCGTACTGACCGCCATCGACGTCTCCGCTACTGGTAATCGCTTTACGAGAGCTTGTTGAACTATCACAAAATAGCTGCTCGAGTGCCGGGTTTCTATCGTCCGAAGAGTTGTCGCTATGGTTTGATAGATAAACCAAGCAACCTGCAAACAACGTTGCGACCACCTTCGTTGAATTGATCTCTTGCGCAGGTATAGCAAACAAATTCTTGTCGAGTATGACTAGATCGGCCTTCTTACCTACTTCAATGGATCCTACTTGGTCGTCTAAGAAATTCACGTAGGCAGAATTGATGGTGTAGTTTTCTATCGCTTCGGCTAGGCTAATTTCTTCATCCGCCCCCAACGGTACGTCGGTCAAGCCGTTTGGATCCAGACGGGTGACAGCTGCTTCAATTCCATCAAGAGGATTCACCGAGGTGACGTACCAATCGCTACCGAAACCGACTTTGGCACCAGATCGTTGCAGAGTACCGATGGGGTACAACCACTTGCTGCGTTCTCTGCCTAAGCGGGGCCATGTCAGATCAGTGATATAGCCGTCCTGGATCGCCCATAGAGGCTGAAAATTGGCCACGACGTTCAAGTCGACAAATCGGGGGACGTCGGCTGGATCAAACAGTTGGATGTGCGACAAATGATGACGACTGTCTCTTGTGCCGTTGGCTTCCTGAGCATGCTCGAGCGCATCGAGCGAGACACGAATTGCTCGGTCGCCAATGGCGTGAAAATGGACTTGGAAACCGGCGGCGTCCAACCCTATAACAGCCTTGTTGAGATCATGAGGCGAATTCTGTAATTCACCCCGATAACCGTCGTCACGATCCGAGTAAGGGGCAAGTAGTGCGGCTGTCTGCGCTTCGATCACGCCATCCAGCCATATCTTTATCGCTGTTGCCTTGACATTACCGTCAATGGGTTGCGCTTCCCGAGCGCTCAAGAATTTGGGTAGTTGTTGCGACAGCGGTATGGCATTTTCCCAGAAGAGGGCTGTGACGACATGGAGGTTGAGTTCGCCTTTGGCATCGAGGTAGTTATAGGCGTCAAGTCCGTAGTATCCGTCGCCAGGTTCGAGCTTTAGTCTGTCTCTTATACACATCTGACGCTGCCGACGAATAGAGAGGTGTAGATCTCGGTGGTCGCCGTATCAT
>CAXDSX010000363.1:0-2134 GCA_963992075.1 uncultured Pseudomonadales bacterium
TTTTTCAAGCAGAAGACGGCATACGAGATCAGCCTCGGTCTCGTGGGCTCGGAGATGTGTATAAGAGACAGGGATCGATCCGCTCAAACGTCACTAAGTACGCTTTGGTTCCCAAGAACCGTACCCCGTACAAATCTTCATCGGGTTTTCCAATTGACTCGGGATAGGTGGCATTTGGCAACATCGCCACGGTCTCTAATTCAAGCGCGGTGGGCGACTTGCGCAACACGAAGAGCTGGTGATCCCATCGATCTCCTTCGACGCCGGTCCATTTGGTCGTCACGACGCGCAAATCGCTTTGGAATTCATTGACACGAAAGTCTGCGTTACTACCGCCACTCAGGTAACCGTCGACCTTCCCCGAACCGCCGTAATCGAGGCCCGCCGAAATAGAAAAACGGTGCAACAAGGTTTTGTACTCTTCCTCTGCAGTGTATTCCGCCTGGCTTAGATAGATCGCATTCGGCGACACGTATAGTCCGTCCGACGATTCGTTGTAACAGGCCGTCCTTACGATGTCAGGCTCCGCCACGTTCACCGCCAACATGACCGTAAGGGTTGGGTATCCACGTGTTTCTGGGGCGAGTTCGTGATCGGGATCTGTCACAAAGCACTCGCTGGCGTCGAGCAGGACGTCGTCGACACCGTTGACCGTTACCTTAGGCAATACGTCATCCATGGTTAACGCATCGATAAGTGCGTTGTTTTCCGCAATTTCATCTTCGTTATCGGTGTAACGAATGAGACCAGGTATATCGGGCGTATGCCGAATGACTAGGTAAATAAGATCACCGACTTTGCGACTGTTAACGAACCCACCTTCCACTTCCATGTCCCAGGACTTGGTCGGCGACCCCGGTTCGCTGACGTCGTGAATCTCGATACCGACATGCTGTTGTTCCCAGGTTGAAAAGTCCTCGAACGCTCGACCCCATATTCCCCACCAACCGGTGCTATTAATCGTCGCCAGTTGGCCATCATCGATGTAAAGACCCTCGATCGTACGGTCGTCGTCCAGTGGAATCGACCCCGCGACGGTGATGCCGGCTGTATCCGGGTCCGTTTCCAAGATACGAATCGATCGCTCGTTTTCCGTCGTTGAAACCAAAGCCTCGGCAGACGATGCGGTTGAGTCGGAGTCGTCTTCCAAAATAAAGCAACAGTCGAGGCTCCGTGTCGGCGCAATATAGAGGTGAGTTCCGTCGTACTTGACGTAATCGTGTTCATCGACGCTTGCCTCAAGCGTGTAGGTGGTCGTGTAGCTTCCACCACCAGAGGACGACTCGGAATCGGCCGAGGCGGCGGCAAGCACTCGTGGCTGCGTATTTGCTGCAAGCTTGGTTTTAAATCCGGTACGAATCGACTCCAGCAACTGGCTGTCTGACGACACAGGGATTAGTAGACCCGGCGTGTCACCCGCAACAGGCGGAACAACCGGCGGCGTCACCCCCCCACTAGAACCGCCTCCGCCGCAGCCCGCTATGAGCATCGGCAGCAAAACTACGTTTAAACCCCGCAACCTTCGCTTTGATTGATCCGCACTGTTAACCATTGGCATGAAGTCGCTCACGAACGGATGGAACCACGTCCCGAAATAGTTTCTCTAAACTCTCGTTCACTTGAGCCGGTCGAAGACCAGGGGGCGCGCCCCAGGTCACGAGATCCGTCATACCGAACTCAACAATAAATTCGACCAACGCATCAACGCAGGTATCTACGTCTCCGATGATCCAAGTCTGCGGTATACGATCACCGTCGATGCCCATCCCTTCGCCGCTCTCTTCAAAGAACCGTTGATACAACTCCATCCGATATCGTTCGGCGGCTCGAACCGAGGGCCAATCGCGCTCGCGATCGTTCGTCACCAAGATCCCGCGAATCAAACCCACGCGATAGTCTTCCGGATGCCTGCCGGTAGCTCGCAGGGTACTCACCCAGTGATCAAAGGCATCGGCACGAAGACCTTGCGGCAAAAGATGTGCATCGAATCGAGCTGCGCGTTCGGCGCCTGGTTTAGACATCGCCGCGATCCAGAGTGGTGGCCCTCCTGCCTGCACGTAGCCCTGTCTCTTATACACATCTGACGCTGCCGACGAATAGAGAGGTGTAGATCTCGGTGGTCGCCGTATCATTA
>CAXDSX010000364.1:0-2110 GCA_963992075.1 uncultured Pseudomonadales bacterium
CCCTTCGAGGCAACTACGTTTAATGACGCAGGCGAGCTAAGCAGTCAAGGGGCCCTATACAAGGTTGAACATGGACCCGAGAAGCTCCCTTCCGAATACCTGGAATTTTTCCGAAAGAACGGTTGGGTTTGTTTAACCAGCATTTTACCTCCTGACCTCTTGGAGGAATTGGAGAAAGTTGCGTGCACGGATCGGTTTACCCATTTGAAGTTTGAGCGCTCGAATGACCCATTTAGCCAAAGTTCTGCCATCGCTAGGGCTGCGGCGGAGCCGGTTTCGCTTTGGCTTATCCGTGAGTACATGCAGACAGATGACATTTGCGTCGCACACACTCCGGGACTAGCCATTCTGGGAAGAGATGATGGAAAGCGCGTCGTTCAAGGCTGGCACTCCGATTATCCATACCATTGGGGCGTGCCCGCGCACGGTCGCGTTCCGACACCTTCGGGCGAAACCGTGTTAGGGGTTCAACGGAATTTTTGCGTTTCACCGTTCACCAAGTTGGGTGGCGCTACCGCATTTAAATTAGGATCGCATGCTTTGGATCAGGGGCCGCCCGAAGAATGGGGGTTAGCGTCAGATCATTACCAAGAGGGTTATCGAGAAGCGCACGGGTTGCCATACACGGGTCCGGATGCTGACATTATCGAAGCGCCGGGGGGCAGTATCATCCTTTACGACTCGCGGACGTGGCATCGTGCCGGCGTGAATCGGACCGATAAAAAACGGGCCGCACTGTTAATGGCCGTAACACCGATGTATGTGATGCCAAAAAACGACACGAGCCAATCTTATAAAGCACTCCTCGCGAGCGCCGCTTATGAAAAGCTAAACGAACGTGAACGTGGCGAAGTCGAGCGTTTGATGGTGCATCAGTTTATTGGACCAGGTGGCGAGTATGCGATCGCGCCTGATCGAGAACTGACGGCGACAATTCGTTCGCGTCAACAGGACAAGGCGTCCTACTAGTAAGGTCTGACACGTACAACAAAACGTCTCAACGCGTCGGCGAATCTAAGTTTACTTAATCATGAAGTTGTTGGTTCAAAGGGGACGCCTACAGGCGGTCGTCGATGTGGCGCGCCCGACAGGATTCGAACCTGTAATCCCCAGTTTCGTAGACTGGTGCCTTATCCAGTTTGGCCACGGGCGCAAGCGCGAAGGAGTTTATCAAGGAAAGGTTAAGCGGGTATCGGTTCAACGGAGTATGGGCGAACTTGGTTCCGGTGTAAGATGCTTTTTTGTCCGCGGTAAATGGTCTTTGATGTTTCGACCTGCGTCACTAGCATTACTTCTCGCTATCTCCCATATAAGCCTCGCAGACTTGTGGGTCAATGTTTCAAGCTTTAGTAGTAGTACCCGTGCCGAGAAGGCTCGAGTCGAGGCTACGGAAGCTTTAAAGACGGACCTTTCCGTGAAAGGCGCAGAGACAAAGAACGGGTACTTTTACCGTGTCGTTGCCGGCCCCTATCGGACTCGCGATGACGCTGCGGGCCTATTGGAGCGAGCTCGAGCCCTTGGTTTCAAAGGTGTATGGGTGATTGAAGAAGCAAAGACGGGCAATCGCTTTGACGCTGCCAATACCAGATTGAATGCACAGGGGTCGTTAGCAAGTCAGACGCCGCGGACCGTTTCGAATGGACGAATACCAACGGCCCGTGAAGTTGCTTCCCCGCCGTTGACTGAGAAGACTGCCAGCCAGCAAGTCGCTCCTGAGCGACAAGACAAGCCTCCATCGAAATACAAACTACATAAGCTCAGGCGTGATGCAAGATTACAGCAAACACCACGGGGCCCGAATGAGGGCCCCGTTTCGTTGCGGGTGAAGGACGGTACCGAGATTGCGCTTGTTCGATTGGAAACCGGGGAATCGCTGAAGATTGATGGAAAGCTCGAAGAAAATGTCTGGGGCACTCTTCCTGACTTAGGTGTGTTTGTCGTCACGTCGCCCGATACGATGGTGCCCGCGCCGCTGGCAACAGTTGTTCGGATTTTCTATACGGACCGCGGCCTTTATCTGGCCGCATTAATGGAACAGGACCCCTCAACACTGGTTGAAAGGCTCTCATCCAGGGACCCAGGCCACCTCAGCCGAGATTAGTTTACGTTG
>CAXDSX010000365.1:0-2098 GCA_963992075.1 uncultured Pseudomonadales bacterium
CCACCGAGATCTACACCTCTCTATTCGTCGGCAGCGTCAGATGTGTATAAGAGACAGCGTTGGGTCAGTGAAAATGCGTGTCGATCCATGTTGATTTTAGACACCGCTTCACGGCCAGGCGCATCGGCGATTTTTGATCCTGTCTTTCCATAACACGACAAGGCGGTCTCGGCGAGTGACATGCTTCGGCCACCCCCACCGAGAGATCCCATCCCAGAGATCATGGAACGTTCGTGTTGCAAAAGACGTTTCGCTACAGTCCAACCACGGTTTTCGACACCGATTAGATCGGTCTTCGGAACTTTGACGTCGTCAAAAAAACATTGGCAGAACGGCGAATTTCCAGCGATAAGAATGATCGGTTTGACCGAAACTCCGGGATCGTCCATCGAGAACAAAACAAAACTGATCCCTTCGTGTTTAGGCACCTCAGTGTTTGTACGGACCAGGCAGAAGATCCAATCGGCAAGATTGGCACCCGACGTCCAAATTTTTGAGCCGTTGACCAAATAGTAGTCGCCTTGATCGACTGCTCGGGTTTGGAGCGACGCGAGATCCGAACCGGCATTGGGTTCGGAGTACCCTTGGCACCACCGAACTTTTCCATTGGCGATGCTGCTTAAATGGCGAGTCTTTTGATCGTCGGTACCGTGCTCAAGCAATGTCGGACCAATCATTGTCACGCCCATGCCGGACAGGGGGGTTGGCGCTCGAGCTATGGCCATCTCTTGTTGCAACACCTTCGCCTGGACGGATTCAAGTTCGGCGCCTCCAAATTCTTTTGGCCAAGTTGGTACGGTCCATCCTTGTTCGTAACACGATTCAAACCAACGAAGGGTGTCGGGATTTTGAACCGTTTCCCGTGAGCCGCCCGAGTATTCTTCGCCACCAGCGATGAGGCTTTCAGGAAGATTTTCTTGTAGCCAGGCTTTGGTGTCAGCCCGAAATTCTGCCAAGTCGCTCATCGAATTCCCTCCCAAGCGTTGCGCTCTTGTGCATCTGGGTCTGCTATTGGACCTGATTCGTCGTCAAAAATCATGGTGTTGCGAGCTTTGGCCGAATACGGGTCCCAACCAGGATTGCCGTCGCGGATAAACGATATCCAGGCCTGGTGCATGCGGTCCGCGACGTGTTGGGGAATGGCTCCGGGTCCAATGAAATTATCAACACCGGTCTGATGCAGATTATCGAAGGCGAAGGGTATTTCGAGCGCGTGCGTGGCCTTGAGGTTTCCGTTGAAAGCGCGTGATTCCCAATTGAACTGATAGAGCCAATTACGCTGGGTATAGGATCGTGCTTCTAACAGTCGAATCGCCGGAATACGAAACATAAAGTCGGTGGAAATAGCAGTCATCAGATCGTTGACGGAGTCGCGGGGTCGCGCGCTACGGTAGCGTTTCAAGAGGTGTTCGTCGCCCATTTCCAACGCCCTTTGCACCAGTTGACGCTCGTTTATTTCATGTTGATAACTCCACAAGGTGGTCTCGTGGCGATTGGACCCCGTCATCACGGCCACGTCGGATCCGATGCCAGAACCTATTGCGTCAATGGGCGCTTCGGCAAGTAGCCGATTGCCGACGACGGGGTAAAAAGCGGATACCGAAACCCCGAGGGCTTCCTGCGTATCAGGCGTTTCGAGTCTTGAGATAGTTTGCTGTTGGGCATGAAGAATTTGTTCGACCGATGCGGCCATAAACTGAGTTGGTCCATCTGCGTCGAGCTCTTGTAGGAAGGTATTCGCCACCACTTTGCCGGCTGCGGGGGGAAGGGTGTGGTGCGCCGCACCGCTCTGGGGTATGGCGTGTCGAAAAAGGCCGCTGGTGGCGGGCATACCAAGAAGGGTTGAGACGCTGAAACCGCCGGCGGATTCACCTGCGATGGTTACTTTAGTTGGATCCCCACCGAACCGTTCGATGTTTTGTTGAACCCATTCGAGCGCTAACAGTTGGTCGAGTAGTCCGTTGATCCCGGAAAACTCGAATTCAGCACCAAAGGTCGATAAATCGGTGAATCCAAGCGCGCCAAGACGGTAGTTGCTGTCTCTTATACACATCTCCGAGCCCACGAGACCGAGGCTGATGTCGTATGCCGTCTTCTG
>CAXDSX010000366.1:0-2098 GCA_963992075.1 uncultured Pseudomonadales bacterium
ACGACCGAGATCTACACCTCTCTATTCGTCGGCAGCGTCAGATGTGTATTAGAGACAGTGTCTTGTGTCAAGGTTGTGGGAGGTCTTACCGGCCTTTAATCGATACAGGTTGGATGCGCTTTAATGGCAAACGGTGGGCCACAACTCTATATACGGCGGTGGGGGACGCTGCTATAAAACGGCCCCATAGCTTGGTCGTTGGGACTGGAAATGCGCCGAATAGAAGCTAGTGCACGTTCTCATTTGTTCGTAAGTCTAATATCGCTGGTTGCGACGTCTCTCAGTGCCAACCAACAGGTGTTATTGGTTGAACCCAGGTCAATTGTTATGGACGTTGGTGCGGTTGGAGCAAAGCTGACGGTCAGTTACAGCACCATTCCGGTTGGGTTGCAAACGGCGGGCGCCGGGATATCTGTTTTCTTTGATAGCACCAAGTTGCAACTCGAATCGTTGATACCGATTTATCAGGAGGGCTTGTTGCAAGCGACTCGAACAGCGGGTTCAGTCATGGTCGATTCATCCGATCTTGACGGCGATCACTTGACCGACAAACGCGCCATCGTCGCTTATACGAGTTTCAGCGGGAATTGGCCGGACACCGACTCACTGGGCCCTCTCGAATTATTTAGTGTTGAATTTGTAGCAGCAAATGAAGATTGGACGGGTGAAACACACGTGAATTTTGGAGTGACATCGCTGGCTTCGGGATTTTCTTCAATGAATCGTTCGGTAACGATTCGGATTCGAAGCGAGTCGCCATAAGGGGGCGCCAATTCAACCGAAAACTGGTGGGCGTTAAAAATAACGCGCCCGGTAGTCAGAATGCTTCGGGTTATGGGTTCGGCAATTACCAACAAAAATGAAGCAGCGAGTCGTCATCGGTTTGTGCGGATTCGTGTGGGTTCTTCTCGCACAAGTGACTTGGTCAGAAGATGATTCTTTCAGTTTTGATATCGATTCGGATGGCGAGGCAGGAGCCCTTACCGACGGGGTATTGTTGTTACGCCATTTGTTTGGATTTTCAGGCGATTCACTGACGGAAGGTGTAATCGCGACGAATGCGGACCGGTCTTCGGCTATCGAGATCGAAACCTACCTATCGGATTATTCACACAAGATAGATATCGACGGAGACGGGTCGAAGGGTGCGTTGACCGACGGTCTTCTCTTACTTCGGTATTTGTTTGGCTTCAGAGGAGACACGCTCGTTAACGGAGCCGTCGGCGAGGGGGCCGCTCGGACCAGTGCTGGAAAGGTTGAGCGTTATCTCGACGATTGGACACCTTTCGACGACACGAACGGTGAATCGTGGGGAATGACACGGGCTGATGCATGGACGCAAGGGTTGGATGACGACAAGGTGACTGACCTCTTGGACCACGTGTTTACCGATACCGCGGTGCAGGCGGCTATGCTGGTTCGAAAGGGGTACGTGGTGGGTGAACGCTACGCTGACGGATACGACGCCACTGACCGAGGGACCAGCTGGTCGGTCGCAAAAAGTTTATACGCAGCGGCGGTGGGTGTTGCGATCGACGAAGGTTCGATCACGTCCCTGGACCAACGAGCTAGCGACTTCTTGACCGAATGGAAAGGTACGGACAAAGAAAATATTCCGATACGCGCATTGCTGGAAATGCGCGCCGGGCTGCCAGGGGAGGGCACCAACCTCTTTTCGCAAAACGATCAATCCACGTTCGCTCTTACTCAAGATCTCGAGAGCCAGCCAGGAGCAACCTTCGTGTACTCCAACGCCACATCGCAGTTGTTAGAACCGATAATTAGGCGGGCGACGGGCCAAGATGCGCACACCTACCTGACCAAAAAGATCCTGACACCGATTGGGATTGATATGGCCAACGTCGGGTTGTGGTTGGATCCAACCGGGGTTAACCCGTTGACCTACTGTTGTATTGACATGCGCCCAGAGGACTTTGCACGTTTTGGCGTGATGTATACGAGAGGGGGTCGATGGGCCGGTACGCGAATACTCTCCTCTGACTTTGTCGCACAGAGCCTCACCAGCCCTGTCTCTTATACACATCTCCGAGCCCACGAGACCGAGGCTGATCTCGTATGCCGTCTTCTGCTTGAAAAA
>CAXDSX010000367.1:0-2075 GCA_963992075.1 uncultured Pseudomonadales bacterium
ATGATACGGCGACCACCGAGATCTACACCTCTCTATTCGTCGGCAGCGTCAGAT
The DNA here is from genome assembly GCA_963992075.1 of uncultured Pseudomonadales bacterium. Lineage (GTDB taxonomy): Bacteria > Pseudomonadota > Gammaproteobacteria > Pseudomonadales > Azotimanducaceae > UBA11889. The sequence goes on from CAXDSX010000367.1 coordinate 55, forward strand.
GTGTATAAGAGACAGTTATCATTTTGCTCGCGCGCAGCTTGCGTTTGGCGAACGGCGCTATGCTGAATCGCTGGACATACTGAAACGAGCCATCCGATTACGCGACGACGATCACCGGTTCTATAATTTGCAAGGCATGACGTTTCGGGAACTTGGGAATCTGAGCGCCGCCCGAAGCAGTTGGACGAAAGCGCTCGAAGAATCAACACTACATTGGCAAAAAAAGCGTTACACGGAAGTGTTAGCCGCAGTTAACGACTGAGCCACTTGTCTTCCCAGCCGATGTCCGTTTGCGCTTCGGCGAAATCCCAACGTTTACCGAAGTGGTTTATGTAGACGACGTCTCTCACCGGTTTGCGACGTACTGGTCCGTATTGATCACTGGGATAACCAATCGGGAGTACGCAAAACACGTCGTTGGTGTCTGGGATTCCCAAGAGCTCCCGAAATGCTTGTTCATGGGAGAGGGGAAAGTTGAAAACCGACCCTGAAAGACCTAAACCCCTGGCCGCTAGCAACAAGTTTTGTATTGCCGGGAATATGCTTCCTCCCGGTGTTGAGTGTCTTCCTTTTAGGCCACACGCAACAACAACGACGGGGGTTTCGCGAAAGTGTTGAACGAGATGTTCAACGCTTCGAAGCGAGAGTCGCTGTGAACGTGGCAACGTATCAATTTGTTCAGGATCCTCGGCGTAACGCGCCTGATATCGACGCCATGGCATCTGGGCCCACTCATGCATTTGGTCTTTAACCGCTTGATCGCGTACACAAATGAAGCGCCAATCTTGTGCATTTTGGCCGGAAGGAGCACGAATCGCCGCGTCCATCAGTTGGAAGAGCACGTCATCGGGAACCGGGTCGGGCGTGAACCGTCGCAGTGCGCGAGCCGTGTACATGGATTGAAATAAGCCAGGATCGTTTGTCATACGGTGAGTATAAACGGTGCGTGCCGTAGCTTAGACTGGTCCTTCGTCGTTTGCCGCGTGGAAGCTTTCGCGGACATGTACCAGAGAATTTCTGAGGGGAAAATAAGTGAAGCTCTATGTTTTTCAGGTCGCTCCTAACCCGACCAAAGTGCGTCTCTACGTAGCCGAAAAAAACGCGTTAGGCGGCGAGCTCCCGGTCGATGAAGTTTCAGTCAATATACCTGAAGGCGAAGCAAGAACGCCGGAGTTCTTGACGAAGAATCCTCACGGACAACTTCCGGTGCTTGAGTTTGATGACGGACGCTGTTTTGCCGAATCGCTCGCGATCATCGAGTATTTAGAGGATAGATTTCCGGAACCACCGCTCCTGGGTGATTCGCCCGAGGCGAGGCTCGCGGCACGACAAATGGAGCGGTATGTCGATGTTGGTGTCATGATGCCGATCGGTCAGGCGGTCCACGCGACGCGGTCACCTATCGGATTACCTCCCAACCCTCCTGTTGCGGATGCGGCGAATCAACGTGCTGACAGAACGCTGGCTTATATTGACGAAGTGCTGTCGGACGGTCGCCCTTTTGTGATGGGGGAGCAACCCACCGTCGCCGATTGCACGCTGGCAGCGGCGCTGCAGTTTGGCCGGTACGGCCGATTATCTTGCGTTAGTGCCCATGAACGCGTCGTGGCGTGGGACGAGAATTACCGAAGTCGCGAGGCCGTACAAGGAATTGTCATCGTCTAAGTTGTATAGACGACGTATGCTCCGCTGATGACGGCATGAGCCAAGAGTTACGTTCCGTTAGAAGTGTGCAGTACTTCCTCGCATGGAGCTCACGGGCGGGTGTAACGCACGACCAAGGTCCTACAAGCCGCAATTACAACGGTAGATACCAACCGAGAGTCGACGTGCGCGCGGAGCGCTCGCTTCCTCTTGTTCTTGGTTCGAGACTACTTAGTAACCGAATTTAGTGACGTGGCGGTCGGTCTCCGATGATGGACACTCGTTCGCCGTATCGCGAATTTGGCCAATAGTCCCAAACCGCGTGGTGTTGCGTGCAGCTGTCTCTTATACCCATCTCAGAGCCCACGAGACCGCGG
>CAXDSX010000368.1:0-2067 GCA_963992075.1 uncultured Pseudomonadales bacterium
AATGATACGGCGACCACCGAGATCTACACCTCTCTATTCGTCGGCAGCGTCAGATGTGTATAAGAGACAGCATTCATTTTGAGCGCGGAGATGCTGAAGCAACAACAAAAGCCATGCGTGGAGCAGCCCATATCGTACAAATCAGTGTCGTCAATAACCGTGTTGTTCCCACACCACTGGAGCCGCGCGTTTCAGTTGCGTCTTATAACGACGGGAAGTTCACACTGTACAACCCAAGCCAAGGCGCAGTTGCGCAACAGGGGGTTTTGGCCCGATCGATCTTTCGTGTTGATCCTGCGGACGTGCGGGTTATCTCCGGCGATACGGGTGGTGGATTCGGCGTAAGGGGTGAAGTACACCCAGAGACTGTCGTATGCCTTTATGCGGCAAGAGAACTTCAACGTCCGGTGAAGTGGTGTGGCGACCGATCGGAAATGTTTTTGGCCGACTCTCACGGACGAGACAACGTTAGTAAAGCGACAGTCGCACTTGATACCAAGGGCGTCATGCTCGGGCTTAAGATCGAGACTCTCGCGAATCTGGGCGCCTTTTGCTCGGCGGTTGGTCCTTTCGTTCCCACCATGGGGGGTGGACGAGTGGTCGGAACCGTTTATCGATCGCCTCATATCTACCACAGCGTTCGCTGCGTCTTTACCAATAGCATGCCGGTAGCCGCATACCGGGGGGCAGGTCGACCAGAAGCCGCTTATTTAATGGAACGTTTGATGGAAAAGGCTGCTGAAGTGACGGGTATCGAAAGCCGGGAATTACGTCGCCGCAACTTCATCCGTGATGAAGATCTCCCGTACATGAATTTGGCGGGAATACCCATTCGGAGCGGCGCGTTTGCAGAAACCATGGATTTAGCACTGGCGCGGGCCGACTGGGAAACGTTTGACGAACGACGTGAAGCATCGAACGTAAGCCGCAAACTGCGTGGAATTGGATTTGGTTGTGACGTTGAATCGTCGGGGGGAGGTCCCGAGGAAGAGGCTCGCGTGTCAGTGTCCGGAGACGGTAGCGTCGAGATCACGGTGGGTACGTACTCGCATGGCCAGGGCCATGAGACCGCGTTTGCACAAATCGCACATGAAAGGCTTGGTGTTAATTTCGACCGTATTCGTTTGATTCAGGGGGATACACGCGAAGTCGTTTTTGGTGGAGGTACGGGTGGATCGCGATCTTCGCAAATGGGTGGTATTGCCGTGTTACGTGCCTGCGATGGCGTTATCGAGCGTGGTAAGCGGATTGCGGCGGAGTTACTCCAGGGGGGCAAAGAAACTGTCTCCTTTGAAGGCGGCCTTTATCGCGTCGACGATCGGACCGTCACGTTGCAAGAAGTCGCTGAGGCCGCGGTGCGGCCTGAGTTTGGAGGTAACCTATCCGATACGCACCGCTATCATAGGGGTGAGGGATACACGTTTCCGAACGGTTGTCACGTCGCCGAAATCGAAATCGACCCAGATACTGGCGTGATCGAAGTTGTTCGCTATACCGCGGTGGACGATTGTGGCCGTGTAATCAACCCGCTATTAGCCGAAGGTCAAGTGCATGGAGGTGTTGCTCAAGGCATCGGGCAAGCGATGTTCGAACGCGTTGTGTATGACGACGGTGGGCAGCTCCTGACCGGCACCTTCATGGATTATGCGATGCCGCGGGCGGCGCACCTGCCGTGGATCGATGTCAGTTTTAACGAAGTCCTTGAACCGTCCAACGAATTGGGGGTGAAAGGAATTGGAGAGGGAGGCGCTTGTGGCGCTCCGCCCGCTATCGTGCATGCCGTCCTCAACGCACTGGCTCGTATCGGTGTTGCCGATATCGATATGCCGTTAACCTCAGAGGCTATCTGGCGAGCGCTTAATCGCAGACCGTAGAGGAATCGCCGTTTATTGTTGAATGGACTTGGATTGCGGGCGACCTGCTACGCCAGAAATCATGTCCTTCGCATCGCGCGTTGAGGGTTGGCTCGGCTTCAAACGCGCCGCGAAATTGAAGCTGTCTCTTATACACATCTCCGAGCCCACGAGACCGAGGCTGAGCTCGTATGCCGTCTTCTGCTTGAAAAAA
>CAXDSX010000369.1:0-2027 GCA_963992075.1 uncultured Pseudomonadales bacterium
GACAGGTTAAAGGTGCTTGGCGCCTTCAACCTAGGCAGCTCAGCATTTTGCGGAGCCTCGTGACATGGCGGGAACTCGAAGCGCGCGACCGGGACGTGCCGCGCTCCAAGACGGTTTGGGATACCCATTTGATGAAGCTCGCTCAGAGTGAGAGTGCCAGCGTGCGTATGCTCGAAAGAATGCTGCCGCCCGGTATTACGCGCTCATACGCGAACGCTGTTCTGAGAGCCTTCGACGAAGGAAAGTCGGCGACGCAGTTACCGGAACCTTTGCCCCGCCCGTTTTCTCCGCACCAGGGGAAAATCGTTAAGTTGTTGCGGGATATTGCGTCCGAGACCGCCGATCGTTTGGGAATGGCCGTCGAGCTACTGGGGCGCAAACGCGATGTCGAAGCGTGTGTGCGTCATTATGAGACTCAGCGAGTTTTACCAAGTTGGTTTAACGGGTGGCGCGATGAACTGGTTGGTGATTCTTTTCTTCAAATCCTGTCGGGACAGCTTGGTTGATGAAAGCTCGTGACGTGGCGGTGTACCGCAGTAAGCGGGTCCTCGATATGTATGTATATGTTGACGAAGCGTGTGATCCGATGGCGTTACCCAAGGATCTTTTGAAAAGATTCGGGAAGCCGGTTGAAGCGATGCGCTTTAAACTTGATGCGAATCGATCGTTGGCACGCGTCGATGCTAAACAAGTACTCAGGGCAATCGCGACTGAAGGTTACTACTTGCAGCTTCCACCAGCGCACGAGGAGCTTTCATTCGGTGAATCGTAAGCCGTTCTGGGAAAGCAAGAAACTTGACGAGCTGAACAAAGCGGAATGGGAGGCTTTGTGTGATGGATGCGGTCAGTGTTGTTTGATTCGTTTTGAAGACACGAAAACGGGGACGGTTGGTACAACGTCCGTTGCCTGTAGGCTATTTGAAATGGAAACTTGTCGCTGCAGCCGTTATCCGGAGCGGCACCAACTGGTTCAGGATTGTGTACGACTGGATGCCGATTCGGTCAAGGATTTCACTTGGCTACCTGAAACGTGTGCATATCGGTTAATAGACGAGGGTCGTCCCCTTTATGAATGGCATCCGCTCATCGCCGGGAATCAGGACGAAATTCGACGAGCAGGCGTTAGCGTCTACGGCAATGTGGTATCCGAGAAAAACGTTCATCCGGACGATCTTGCATGGCGAGTCGTGAAATGGGTTTGAATACATGTCGTATGTCGTAGCGTGGTTTGTCTTGGCGTTGGCGGCGGGGCTCATCGCGTTTCTAACATGGCGGTCATTACGTCGATTTACGTTATTGGCGGGATTTGCCGCTAGTCTTATCGTGGTTTGGGCTGTGACTCCCATCGAGTTGCAGGATGGCGAGTATGCGCCAGCACTGATGGCTCTGCTGTTTCGCCTATTATTGGAGCGAGGAGCCGACGCCGCGACGCCCGCAACACTATTGTTCTTTTCCACGTTGATCGTGCTCGTCGCTTTTGTCGGACTGTATGTACGACGTCGGCTGGACAAAGGATTCGGTGGCTTGGGTCGATCGAAATCGACCAAAGAGGGATGGTGAAATGTGCCCGTTGGTTGCGTCCCCGTAGGTGCGTGGCTAAAGTACGCGCTGCCTCAGCATTCAACTACCAACGTAAGTCCGGGACGCTGCATGATCTTTGATAGTACAGACAGTTATATTTCAACCGACGAGCTCTCCATGGCCGTCGATGCTGCCGTGAAATTAGAACGGCCGTTACTCGTGAAGGGAGAACCAGGAACCGGCAAGACCTTACTTGCTGAAGAGGTTGCCAAAACCCTGGATGTGCCGTTGATTCAGTGGCATATCAAGTCGCAGACCAAAGCCAGCCAGGGACTCTACGAGTACGATGCCGTGAGCCGGCTGCGAGATTCCCAGCTTGGCGACGACCGAGTGCAGGACATACGGAATTACATCAAGCGCGGAAAATTGTGGGAAGCGTTTACTGCGGAGGAAAAAGTCGTACTGCTAATCGATGAGATCGACAAAGCGGACATCGAATTTCCAAA
>CAXDSX010000370.1:0-2022 GCA_963992075.1 uncultured Pseudomonadales bacterium
TTTTCAAGCAGAAGACGGCATACGAGATCAGCCTCGGTCTCGTGGGCTCGGAGATGTGTATAAGAGACAGGATACAACCAGGTATAAAAAGCACTATCGAGCCGAAACCGAGGCAAGGCGCGGTATGCCTTTATAAACGTATCCTGGACGACATCGTCTATCTCTCCCTCTCGACGCACAAACCGACGAACCAGGCCATGAATCTTATGGCGGTGACGAAGAAAGAGCAGGTCAAAGGCGTGCGGATCACCGCTCTGGACTCGTCGAACCAACTCTCTGTCGGTATCGGCTTTCAATATCATTCTCCGACAATCAAGCTCGATCTAACTGATCGATATTCTGCTAGCCGAGTCCTGTATATACTACCGAGCGACGGTTTCGAACCGTAGCTCTCGAGTGATTTCTTGACTCTCCGTTTTTCCACCGATGTTTTAGTCATAGGTAGTGGGGCCGCAGGCCTCGCCACTGCATTACATCTATCGTCCCGCGCAAGAATCATTGTCCTTTCCAAAGACGACATTCGAGACGGCTCAACCAATCGCGCACAAGGTGGTGTAGCCGCAGTGTCGCAGCCTGCCGACAGCGTTGACGCTCACGTCCGCGACACCATCGCGGCAGGCGCCGGTTTGTGTGACGAAAATATTGTCCGCCATGTTGTTGGTCGAGCTCGACGAGCTATCGATCATATTGAGGATCTCGGCCTCGAATTCGACCGGCAAGACAACGGCCCGCATCTGACTCGGGAAGGCGGGCACACGCACCGGAGGGTTTTGCACGTTGCAGATGCGACAGGTAAAGCTATCGCAACGACCCTAATAAATCGCGTGACCAGTGACTCCAATATCAGCATTCTAACCAAGCGTATCGCGATCGATGTGGTCACCACCGATACGCCAAACCCCCACGCGGCAAGAACTCTAGGGGCATACGTCTACAACGCTGAAACTGGCAACGTGGAAGTCATCGAGGCTTCTTACGTCGTTCTTGCGACCGGCGGCGCGAGTAAAGTTTACCAATACACCAGCAATCCCGACGGCTCAACCGGCGATGGGATCGCCATGGCATGGCGCGCAGGTTGCAGGGTCGCGAATATGGAATTCAACCAATTTCACCCCACCTGCCTATATCACCCGGACGCGAGATCGTTTCTGATTTCAGAAGCTATCCGCGGCGAGGGCGGTAGGCTTGTGCTGCACAATGGCCAACGCTTCATGGATCGATTCGATCCGCGTGCCGAGATGGCCCCCCGAGACGTCGTCGCTAGGGCCATCGACTTTGAAATGAAACGCCTCGGTCTGGAATGTGTATACCTCGACATCACACATCTTGCTGACAAAAAGATCGAGCAACGCTTTCCGAACATACTCGAAACATGTCTCCGCGTCGGAATTGATATACGGCGCGATCGCATACCCGTCGTACCAGCCGCTCACTACACCTGCGGTGGGATACTCGTCGACAAGACGGGCAAGACCGACGTTGAAGGGCTCTACGCAGTCGGTGAAAACGCGTATACTGGATTACACGGAGCCAATCGCCTCGCAAGTAATTCACTACTTGAATGTTTGGTCTTCGCTCGGTCCGCTGCTGACGATATTGCGACTGGAATCTCCGATTCGCGCAATCATGTTTTTAGCGACATCCCCGAGTGGGACGAAAGTCGAGTAACCGACTCCGATGAAAACGTTGTTCTTTCCCACAATTGGTCCGAACTTCGGCGATGCATGTGGAATTACGTCGGCATCGTCCGAACCAACAAGCGCCTCGAACGGGCCGCCCGAAGGATTGGACTGCTCAAGCAGGAAGTACACGACTATTACTCAAATTATCGTGTCAACGGCGATCTCATTGAACTTAGAAACTTAATTCATGTTGCCGAACTCATGGTGCAAGCGGCGCAATGGCGACGTGAAAGTCGGGGCTTGCATTACACCCTCGACTACCCCCATTCACGAACCAACCCGCGTCCGAGTATTCTTCATCCTGTGGGTGATCCGCTTGACGTCCTTCAGCCAATCAATC
>CAXDSX010000371.1:0-2010 GCA_963992075.1 uncultured Pseudomonadales bacterium
GGGAGATGTGTATAAGAGACAGTGCCGGTGATTCCCTCAAGCGGGATTTGGGTGGCGAGTTCAAGTTTGAACTCACCAACGCAGGCACGGACGTCGACAACTATCATTTCAGTGAATCCGAATCGGGAAGCGGCGGTTTAGGCTATAAACGGCTAACAGCACGACAAAAGAGAACACGAGTAGCGTTATCGACAGAGAATGTGCGGCCGCGTATTGGAGTGTTTCGACGTTTTCATAGATGGCGATCGAAATGACCCTCGTCTCTTCGGGGATGTTACCTCCGACCATGAGGACGACGCCGAATTCGCCGACGGTATGGGCGAAAGTCAACACGACCGCGGTAACAAATCCACGAGCGGATAAAGGTATTGCCACGGTAAAAAAAGCGTTCAAAGGTGTGGCTCGTAGACTGGCAGCTGCTTCCATGGGTCCGGATCCAACCGTTTCAAAGGCGTTTTGCAGCGGTTGCACCATAAAGGGAAGCGAATAGATCACCGAAGCGATGACAAGTCCTTCGAAAGAGAACGTTAGTGTTGAACCGGTCATTTGAACCCAGAAAGACCCGATTCCGTTGTCTGGACTCATGATCACGAGCAGATAAAAGCCGAGCACCGTTGGCGGCAAGACTAATGGTAAGGCTGTGATGGCCTCAATGATTGGCTTAACCCAAGACGTCGTTCGGGAAAGCCACCAAGCCAAAGCCGTTCCCAAAATCAGCAAGCTGCAAGTGGTAACCGTTGCTAACTGGACGGTGAGCCAAATCGCGCCAAGATCGTTCAAGGTTTAGTCAACGCGATAACCCGCTCGGCGAATAATTGCGCGTCCCTTCGGGCCATGGAGAAATTCATTGAAATACCGAGCGGCGTTGTTGTGTTGCCCAGGATTTAATAGGGAGCTGTCCTGTCGAATCGGACGGTGAAGATGAGGGTGAACTTGCAAGAGGGTTCCCTTTTTTCCGCTTTCCATATGTGAAATGCTGGTTTGGGCGACAAATCCGGCATCGGCGTTACCGGTGGCGACCAGGACATGAGTCTGCCCAATGTTTTCACCGAACACGAGACGTGATTGAACTTGGTCGTACAGTTTCAAGGCCCTGAGAGTCTCGATTGCAGCGGCCCCGTACGGCGCTAATCTCGGATTAGCGACTGCTAGTCGTCTAAACTCCATAGTTTTCAACAGGGATTGGATCGTAGATTTATTCGAGGTAGCAGGCTCTTTGGGAATCCATAATGCCAGCTGTCCTATGGCGTAGGTTCGACGTGACCCTGGAACGACTAATCCTTGTTCCTCCAACAGTCTCGGACGGTCCTCATCCGCGGCCAAATACAGATCAAACGGTGCGCCCCGGACGATTTGCGCATATAACTTACCTGTCGAACCGCTGACTAATCGAATGTCATTAAACGTTTCCTGGTAAAACTCGGAGCGTAAGACTTTGGCCGTTTGCAGGAAGTTTGTTGCAACTGCGACGAGGGCGTCTCCAGACGCGTCGGCGGAGAGTGTCCCAACGAGCGAAAGCCAGACGCCCCATCGGCGGATAGTTCCACCGGAGCGAAACCACGATGCACGGTTTGGCGGTTCCTTCGCGATCGAAGATAAACGCGGCTCTGCAATCCCTGGCTGTACGTCAGAAGGAGGCATCAGAGCGTTTGCTGCTTGTCGCGGCAATACATCCATTGCACGGCGGATTACATGGTCGATAGTGAGTGCGCCTAGTCTTTATAGGTGTCGCTCCCGCGATACGGTCCATCTCGCCACTGCAGCGCTTCTTTGAGTCCGTTAGTCGTGATCTGATCTCGCCACTGGTACGCGAAATCGGTGAATTGGCCCATCGCGTCGTGGTCGGTGCTACTGCGTACCGAGGAGTAGATTCCCATGTTTTCATAAAAGCGATTCATGTTGACTTTGAGAGCGCCGAGATGGTCCGACGACATAATGGCGATTCGATCGGCAAACGCAACGGTACGTTCCTCGAGCTCTTCTTTCGGCCACGCGTAATTGATCATGCCC
>CAXDSX010000372.1:0-2008 GCA_963992075.1 uncultured Pseudomonadales bacterium
CAAGGACATGTCGCGAAACGCTTCCTCCGACACCAACCCCAACACGCGCCCAAGACGAAAACCTCGAATCCTGAAACGGGGTCCCGCCCCCGTGGTCCGATCTGACCGCACCACGTTGTTTTCCGACACCCGACTTCTAGTCTGATCAACAACCGGTGATGCGCAATTATCTCTAGTATTCCGAACCGTTGGCTTGGTTACCCAAACATCAAGACCCAATCCACGCAGGTATTCTATAGGCACTCCGACCATCAGCCACATTCCGACATAAGAACGACAATTGTAGCTTACGACCGCTGCTTGGACCCAAACATCAACGACACGAACCGTCGAAATACTCGCAGTTCGCTTATTATTGGAGTGCGTACACCCCTAAAAGATTATCGTTTAGGTGCCTGCTTTGGACGCCTAGAGATGACGATGTGCTTACTACCCTTAAAGTTGTCTTGACCGCTGACCCCGGCGGGAATCTGTTCGATCTTCTTACCTGACGCGAGAAACGCGTCCACATCACGCTGGATAGCCTCGCGCGTCTTATTAATCGAAGCAGCCGTTGGCGCTTTACTATTACGAGCCAAAATAAGTACCCCTTTCGTACCCCAAGCGATCGAAACTAACAGGTTACGGTCAAGTATTCATCTTTTATAAACTTCGTCACACCGTGCCGCCATGATGAAATCGTTGTAGTGCAAGCCTCTAACGGTATGCGTCCACCAACTCACCTGGACGGACCCCCACTCCGTAACAATGCGCGGATGGTGGTCTTCAGCCTCGGCAAGCGCGCCGATTTGATTCGTGAATTCAAGCGCTCGAGAGAAATCGTCAAATGGATATTGTCGACACAACATAGGCACTTCCGACTCCACGAAGATCTCCCAATTCGGTATGCTTGCTAACAAGTTCCTACTTTTTTCCGGATTCACGGACGGACTATTAGGACGGCAAACCGTGCACTTTTCTGCAGCTAGTTTGATCGCGGGACCCTAATGCTTTGGATCATTAAACGAACGCTCTCAGGCGGTTTTTTTGTTAACCCACTAACAATTAGCGAAACAGAAAAATTGAGAATCATGCCAACACCGCCTATCCCTTCGGGCGAAATCCCAAAGAGCCAATTCGCGGCAATATTCTCGGCGAACGGATCCATGAAGATGCCTTTGAAATAAACGATATATCCGATCGTAAACAAGAGCCCCGTCAGCATCCCGGCGATCGCTCCTTCTCGATTGACCCGCATACTAAATATTCCGAGCAGAATTGCCGGGAACAGCGAGGCCGCTGCTAATCCAAATGCAAGTGCCACTACCTGAGCCACAAACCCCGGCGGGTTGTATCCCAAATAACCCGCCAAAAGAATAGCAATGCCTGCACTAATGCGTCCCACACGCAATTCGGCCCGATCCGAAAGGTTCCGCGCAAACACGCTCTTTGCGAGGTCGTGGGACACCGCGGCAGAAATAACCAGCAACAACCCCGCCGCAGTTGATAGCGCTGCAGCAATTCCCCCCGCAGCGACGAAGGCGATCACCCAATCTGGCAATCCTGCAATCTCCGGATTGGCCAAAACAATGATGTCTCGGTCAACCTTCAATTCGTTGCCTTTCCAACCCATCGACTCGGCGCGAGGCGCAAAATCTGCATCACTATCGTTGTAATACTGGACTTTGCCGTCGCCATTGCGATCGTTGACCTGTAATAACCCCGTAGCTTCCCATGTTCGAAACCACTCTGGACGTTCGGCATACACCATGTTTGCGTTTTCAGTTCCTACCGGAGATTGCTGAATCGTGGTTGTGAGATTCAACCGCGCGAGCGCACCTACCGAGGGTGCAGTGGTATAGAGAACCGCGATGAAAAGGAGGGCCCATGCCGCAGATGCACGAGCATCTCGCACTTTGGGAACCGTGAAGAAACGAACTAACACATGTGGAAGCCCTGCCGTCCCGACCATCAGTGCCAACGTTATAAAGAAAATATCGGTCATACTCTTTGTTCCGGACGTATAGGC
>CAXDSX010000373.1:0-2001 GCA_963992075.1 uncultured Pseudomonadales bacterium
CTACACCTCTCTATTCGTCGGCAGCGTCAGATGTGTATAAGAGACAGCGATTTGTGTGATCGTAACGTCGTCCTCGTCGACGACGTGGTCGATCGTGGAGTAACCCTTCGAGCCGTCGTCAATGAACTTGAAGAAGTTGCAGGTTCCGTATGGACAGCGGTTCTGGTCGACAAGTCCACATCGCGAAGACCTGCTAATGTCGAGACAATTGACCCGGACTTCGTTGCACTCTCAGCACCTAATCGCTTCCTCATCGGTCGAGGAATGGATTTTGATGGTTTGTATCGAAATCTCCCCGCGATATACGCACGCACGTTTTAAGCGAGAGGGTCGAGCCGACCTTGAGTAAAGACGAAAATACCGAAGCAAGCGCAGTCATCGGCGTTATCGGCGGGACGATTACGAAAAACGCTGACGGTGATACACCCGGAGAGTCGCCGTCGACTCCTTTCGGCGATGCATCGGCATCGATGCAAAACATAGAGATAGGACAGAGTAACGTGCTCTACATGGCCCGACATGGACGTCATCACTCTATTGCGCCTCACGACATCAATTACCGCGCAAACCTTTGGGCTTTTTCTGAAGCCTCGGTCTCAGCCATTGTCGCAATGTATGCTGTTGGCGCTATCAAGGAACAATTTGCCGTTGGCGATATCGTGATCCCAGATCAAATCATCGACTACACATGGGGACGAGCTGGTTCCTTCGGAGAAACGCTCGGCTTAAACCACTTCGACTTCAGCGAGCCCTTTACCCCCCTCGTTCGGCGTCAACTCCAAATATCAGGACAAGAATCAAGTCGTCCAGTCCATACCAAAGGAACCTATGGTTGTACTCAAGGACCTAGGCTTGAAACATCGGCCGAAATTGAGAGATTAAGAAAGGACGGCTGTGACCTCGTTGGAATGACCGCGATGCCCGAAGCAGCGCTCGCAAGAGAATTGAGCATCCCTTTTGGCGGCATCTGTTTAGTCGTAAATGCCGCTGCAGGCCGTGGCGACGGACCAATCGAAAATCGAACGATCCGGCTCGCTATTGACCAGAGTTCCCCCAACCTCCTCGACATTGTCGGACGCGCCATCGATGGGCTCAAGAATAGCGTTGGCTAACTTTGGAACGTCAGCCGGCACAACTTTAACTAACATACCGAAAGCCGGATGGTCGAGGTAGTGAACTTCCCGACTACGCATGCGTCGACTTTCTCGCAGCTCGATAAAACTATTTCTATTTCCAATTAACGATCCCTGGTCGTTCATCCACAATTGGACGTCAAGGTGCAAATAGCGACCGCGGGTCATAGAAATCGTGCCTTCTACTTCATACAGGCCCGTGGCTGCCTGTCCTCCTAATTGCAGCAATAACGGAACAGGTTCGTCCCTATCGGGAACGGGTTGAAACCAAATCCCGTGACCAATAATCCTGTACCCATCTCTTCGGAAACGTGTCTTCGTTGATCTAAAACCAAGTCTTTCGCCGTACCACATGAAACTTGAAGACCATAACCAGGCCTCCAAATGGTTCAACGAATTCGTTTGATTAACCCCATCAACTCTCGGTGGCGACGAGCCTAATCGTCGCACCGGAATAGAGCCGTCTGCTTCGACGTCCAAGGCATCCAACTTGCCTGCCTCGACTGAGGCGCCATGCCCGGCGTCTGGACCAAGGTTCTTGACCGACGGGAACTGCCACAATGCATTCGTATTACTCGATCGCGTTTGGTCGTCCGTCATCCACCATCCGGTCGTATCCTCCGAGTTGCGCCGGCGGAAACTAGATCCAGAGCCCGCACTGCCAAATTGGAGCGGTAATAAGGTTCGCGAATAGGTCCGTAAATCACGTAGGATCATTTGCTCGGTAAAGGGGTTATCGTCTGCCGTGTGTTCTTGCTCTTGCCCGTTTGAAAAAATCAGCGTCTCCGCGCAGTACCAGTTGTCCCCAAATGGATCTACGTCTACCGCCACAACTGACGATGCAAACAATCCAAACGCTGCCATTAGA
>CAXDSX010000374.1:0-1981 GCA_963992075.1 uncultured Pseudomonadales bacterium
AAGCAGAAGACGGCATACGAGATCAGCCTCGGTCTCGTGGGCTCGGAGATGTGTATAAGAGACAGTACCAGGGATGAACCCATATTTCCAGGTTCCCAGCGCGCTGGTTAGTTGATCGCCTGCAGCGGGGGCAAGCGTATGACCAAGGTATGCCTTGACCGCGGCGACAGGCCAATTTTTGATGCCAAACGTTTTGGCCAATTCGTTCATGATTTCGGATTCGGTAACTCGATTCTGGGGCGTACCCGTTCCGTGGGCGTGCACGTACGAACGTTTTCGCAAACCGTCATCGCCAACAAACGATCGGGCCGTCGCCATCGCTTTGGCCATGGTTACATAATTACCGATGCCTGGACTGGGGATGGATTTCTTGAATCCGTCGGCGTTGATGTAAACGTCGGGTACCGAGCCATATATTTCGGCGCCAAGATCGAGTGCGAGGGCGTCATCCATCAGAACAACGTAGATGGCGGCTTCGGCGAGAGTAAACCCGGCGTTATCGGAAAAAGGCCGACATGCTCTGCGATTGTCGACTTCGTTGATTCCGTCTAGAGCCATTAAGGCTTCGTCTTCTGTTAGTGCTCCCATGATGCGATAACCCTCGACGATCTCTGGGGTGATCGGTGCTTCAGCGCCGCCAACCATCGCTACGCGTCGACGACCACTGCGGATATCGTCGATCCCTTGTTTGAGGTTATATAGGAATGTCGCACACGCACCGATGACGGCACCGGTCGAGCCGACGCTTCCAAGAATGTATGCATTGATAAAATCTGCCGGCATTTCGCAGAGCCCGAGAGCTGCTTGTTTTGAAGTCGGGCGTTTCCCCATCAGGGGTGCTTGAAGCATGCCGCCGCTACCATTTTGGTCTAGTTGACCCATCGCGCTGCCTGAATACACGGCAAAAGCATCTGGAGGTACGCGGCGACGCAACTCTGCCCAATCGATGCCTATTGAGTGGGCGGCGTCGGAAGCGCCATAAACCGTGAGTTGAAGCCCGCGCGGATGATTCCTCGATTGGTAGAGGGCTCCGGGGTCGAACCCGGTGGGCACCTGGCCTGCAGACGTGACCCTTGATACTCGACGCTCGGGCAGCAGCACCTCGGTCGGACTATCGATCGATACCTCGACTGTGTCGTCGGATGTCTTCTTGAGGCTCCAGTTATCGGGAACATGTTCTGGTAGTTGGCGGACGGGGAGAACAAACGTAAGTTGGTTTCCTGGCGATCCAGCAAGCGTAGCCGAACGGTGAAAAAGAACTTCGTCGGGATCGAAGACGTTGATGCGGCGTACCAACGTGTTGTTGCGAACGTACTCGCGTACGGCCTGGTCTCCGGGATCGCCCTCCACTTTCATGATTCCAGCGAGACTGCGGTAGGTTTCAGCTGCGTCTTGTTCGCACAACGCGTCGATTACGGTACGTCGGTAGGCGTGATGAGAAGACACCCGTCCCGCTGGGTTGATACCACCAAATCCTGCGATAACGGGTAATGGCGTCAATTGGTTAGTTGATCGAACCGAGGTGGGTTACAGAATACCCATTGTATGGTCTCTGAGTAGTTGATGCATCGTATTTCAGACCGTTTCAATCGCGATCGCGGTAGCTTCGCCGCCCCCGATGCACAGAGCTGCTACTCCCCGTTTACCGCCCGTTTTCCGAAGCGCGTGGGCTAGCGTGACGATCAACCGGCTTCCCGTTGAACCGATGGGATGACCCTGGGCGCAAGCGCCGCCGTAGATGTTGACTTTGGACGGGTCGAGGTCGAGCTCGCGAATTGCCAACATCGTTACCATGGCAAATGCTTCGTTTATTTCGAACAAATCCACGTCATCTTTATTCCAACCGACCTGGCTTAACAGCGTCGTGATTGCTCCAACCGGGGCAACCGTGAATTTCGAGGGGTGCATTGAACTGTCTCTTATACACATCTCCGAGCCCACGAGACCGAGGCTGATGTCGTATGCCGTCTTCTGCGTGAAA
>CAXDSX010000375.1:0-1967 GCA_963992075.1 uncultured Pseudomonadales bacterium
TGTGCTGTCCTACCCTCGGTATATTCCTTATGGGGTCATATAGGAGCCGTTTCTTTGGTGTTACGGCTCGGTGGAATAAGAGTCGATGGGGTCCGTTGAAAGCGTAGAACGTTGGGATCGTTAACCCGTTTGAACTTTATCCACTAAGATGCCGTAAAAATGGTCGCCTCCTTCAAACAGCCAGCCGATGTGTTGACCGCAGCCCGCACACATAGCCAGACGCCAAAGATAGCCGGGAAACCAACTATCCGCGGCGACCGCGGGTCCTTCAATCGCACAACCTAGCGCTTCTTGGTAACAGGAGAAATGGTGCATGAAACCATGCGGATTGCTAAAGATATGTTCGTGTGAGCCTGCGACCTTTAACCGATCCTGCGTATGCGCTAACACGTGGGAACATGCCCTACAAAAGACATAGCCTTCTTTCGGAAGAATGCTCTCTTTGAGCCGTTCTTCCAGTTGGGGATCGAGCGTATCGCTCTCCCTCGCATCTACCTTAGACATTGGCTCTGATTAACACACGTGTCCCAGGTATCGGGTACAGCCAACTTCAAGCGGTTTGGCCGAGCAAGGTGACTGAATGGGAGTTCAAAGTTTATGGCGGCCATGATTTTCGGACTATAACCGGTGAACGTATCGCTTGGACTATTAGATTAGCGACTTCAAATCAACCTCTGGATTTGACAATGCGTTCGGGTCTACAAATTTTCCGATGAGTTGTTTTGCCACCAGAAACTCGCGTGGTGAATTGACGGCTTCTGCCGCGATGATTTTGCCGCCCCTGTAATGAAACATAGCGAATTCGTGGGTTTCCGGTGCCCCACGCGTGATTGACTCGTCGGCGTCGGACGAGAACCCGACCATCTGCAATTTAAGGTCGTATTGGTCGGACCAAAACCAGGGAATACTCGCGTACTTCTTATCGCCTCCAGTCAGGTTACTCGCCGCGACGCGCGATTGTTCCATAGCGTTCGGCACCGATTCCAAGCGGAGACGACGATCCAACAGCTTATTTGGGTGATTCGTGCAGTCGCCTGCCGCGAAAATGGCTGAATCGCCGGTGGCGCAGCGTTCATCCACGACGATACCGTTGTCGCAGGCGAGACCGGCTTCGGCAGCCAGTTCCACATTAGGGACCACGCCGACCCCAACAATGACTAAATCCGCATCAACACTGGTTCCGTCTGCGCAAACCACTTCATTGACCCATCCGTCACCGACGAAAGCGGTGACGCGTGAGCTCGTCTTGATGTTGACTCCTTTGGCTCGGTGCAATTCGTGATAGAACGCGGACATAGCTGGATGAGTGACGCGTTGGAGAATGCGATCCTCCATTTCCAGGATAGTCACCTGCATTTCTTTGGATTTAGCGACGGACGCGACTTCAAGACCGATATATCCACCGCCGATGATGACCAAGTGTGAAGCGTTTTCCATGTCCGTTCGGATTTTGTCGACATCAGCAATGCTGCGAAGCGTGTGTACCCCACCGAGGTCGATTCCGGGTAAATCGGGTCGGAGGGCGCGGCTTCCGGTGGCCAGCAGTAGCTGATCGTAGGCCACCAGGGATCCGTCACTGCAGGCAACGAACTGACCATCGCGATCAATGTTTTCGACTGTAATTCCCGTTCGCAAGTCGATTGTGCGATCCACGTAAAATTTTTCTGGCCGCAGCAAAACCTTGTCGAGCGGCTGCTCGCCCGCGAGATATTGTTTCGAAAGCGGTGGTCTTTGGTAGGGAATATGAGGTTCCGCACCGATCAAAATTAACTCGGCGTCGAAGCCCTCTTGCCGAATACTTGCTGCTGCCTGACCGGCGGCATGTCCACCACCGACAATTACGATAGCCATCTTTTTCCTAGCGGAGTAATACTAAGCGGCTATTGTAGTGTCGCTCGGTCCCTCGAGACACAATTTGCGATACCAAAGATACGTTTAGCCTTTTTTGTCGGGCATAGGGAGGGGGA
>CAXDSX010000376.1:0-1966 GCA_963992075.1 uncultured Pseudomonadales bacterium
TTTCAAGCAGAAGACGGCATACGAGATCAGCCTCGGTCTCGTGGGCTCGGAGATGTGTATAAGAGACAGATCCTTATGGGATCGCGACGTCCGCCTCGGCTTCTGGAGACGGGTATACGATTTCGGGGTCTAAGAAATTTGTATTGGACGGGCACGTCGCGGATCAGTTGATCGTTGTGGCGAGGACGTCGGGTTCGTCGGGCGAGCGTGATGGCTTGACGCTTTTTCTCGTCGATCGAGAAGCTGAGGGAGTGGCCGTCACACGAACGAAAATGGTCGATAGCCGTAATGCGGCCAATATCGATTTCAGCAATGTCGCTGTCGCGAGTGATGCTCGAATTGGGGACGAAGGTAAGGGTGCCGACGTTCTTGATCCGACACTAGATATCGGACGGATCGGAATCGCTGCGGAAATGCTTGGCAGCACACAAGAGTGTTTCGAAAGGACGGTTCAGTATCTGAAGGATCGGGAGCAATTCGGAGTTCCCATTGGCTCTTTCCAAGCGCTTAAGCACCGAGCGGCCAACATGTTCTGCGAGGTTGAACTCTCGAAGTCGGTCGTTCTCGAAGCTTTGACGGCATTGGACGAAGAGCGAGATGCAAGTGAGATAGCGAAGCTAGCTAGCTTAACGAAAGCTAAAGTCGGCGAAACTTTCCACACCGTGTCGCGAGAAGGTATTCAGATGCACGGTGGTATAGGGATGACGGACGAATTCGATATTGGCTTTTTCATCAAGCGTGCCGCGGTGACGGAGCAAACGTTAGGCGACGTCAACTTTCATCGCAATCGATACGGTGATCTCGAAGGCTATTGATCGAATTCTTGTAAACCACTCGTCATAGTAAGGCGCTGGTTGAACCGTTAGAAAGGTTCTCGTTGATCCTTCATTTCGACGTATGGAGGAGACTTTTCATGCTGACGATCTGGCGAGATTGCTAGCATGATGCGATGGCAGCCGGCCGAACCCGAAATTGTCTCGCGGCTTACCTAGGTCGTTAACTACGTACGTCAGTCTTTCTTGTTAAACGTTGGATCACGCTTAGCGATGAATGCGCTCACCGCTTCGGCGTGATCTGGAAGGCGTCGCGCAATTTGGTCACGAAGAGTTTCACGCTCCATCACCGCTTCGAGGTCGCGATCCATAGGATTCTTGCGTAAAAGTTCCTTTATCATCATTACGGCTGGGGTTGAATTGTTTGCAATTTCTGTAGCCTTGGCTAAGGCGACATCGAAAAGTTCGTCCGGTTCGGTCACAGCACTTACAAGCCCCATGTTGGCGGCTTCGTCTGCCCCAACCATCCTTCCCGTGAGGCACATGTCGGTCGCGTTGCCGAGCCCCACGAGTTCTGCAAGAAGACGCGTTGAACCCAGTTCAGGCATCAGTCCCATCTTGATGAATCGAATACTTAAGAGAGCTTTGCTGGACGCGATCCGAATGTCGAACGGGAGGATCATGGTGAGCCCCACGCCAACGGCGTAACCATTGATTGCGGCCACCGTCGGTTTCGATTCTCGAATGAAATGGGTAAAACTCGCCCCGCCTCGGGCGAGTTGTTCGCCCTGGCCCTCACGGTTGGATTCGACTCGTTCCGAGAACCCATCAATGTCCGCGCCGGCACAGAACGCGCGTCCTTCACCGGTGACTAGAATCGCGCCAATGTCTGAATCGTCGTTCCACGAGTTCATTTGATCCTGGATTTCGGCCGCCATTTGACTCGTCCACGCATTAAGTTTTTCGGGACGATTGAGACGGAGTACGCCAACTCGGCCCACCACTTCGGTAACTATTTGTTCGTATGCCATTTCATGGTCCTTGCATGATCGCCTTAGCGCTTAATTTCCCAGATTTTGTCGGATGGCTGCAAGCGGAGAAACTTTTCATTTAGTTATCGGTTGCGACGGATACCTATATGGCCTGTCTCTTATACACATCTCCGAGCCCACGAGACCGAGGCTGCGCTCGTA
>CAXDSX010000377.1:0-1950 GCA_963992075.1 uncultured Pseudomonadales bacterium
TTTCAAGCAGAAGACGGCATACGAGATCAGCCTCGGTCTCGTGGGCTCGGAGATGTGTATAAGAGACAGTCGAAGGAGTTCGACACGTCGATCGACGATCCTAGTCTTATCAAGTTTCATGTTGGGTATTCCGTACATCAGTAAGCCGCCGATTCGGTCCGCCCGTTCGTAGACAGTTACAGAATGGCCAACACGATTGAGTTGGGCTGCTGCGGCTAAGCCGGCGGGTCCTGATCCGACGATGGCTATCGACTTGCCGGTCCGCTACAGCGGAGGGTGCGGTCTCACCCACCCTTCTGCGAACCCTCGGTCGATAATCGCCATCTCGATGTTTTTGATCGTGACGGGTGGATCCGTGATGCCAAGGACGCAACTTCCTTCGCAAGGCGCTGGGCAGACCCGTCCTGTAAATTCTGGAAAGTTGTTGGTTGCGTGCAGGCGATCAAGGGCATCGCGCCATTGGCCTCTGTAGACCAAATCGTTCCACTCCGGAATAAGGTTGTGTATGGGACAACCGGCGCGACCAATACGATGTTCACGTGGCGCGTTCGATTGGCAAAACGGAACACCGCAATCCATGCAACGAGCGCCTTGTTTCTCAAGGTGTGGCGCGTCCGGTTGGGTATAGATTTCGTCGAAATCGAGAAGGCGTTCATTCGCGTCGCGGTAAGGAGCAGCCTCACGCTGAAACTCAATAAAACCGGTGGTCTTACCCATGATTAGCTGTCTAGTAGGGTCATGGCTTAATGGCTCTCGGTTTCAGCTATCTCTGCTGCGATTTTTCGTTCGGCAAGCACGCGCTTGAAGTCCGTGGGCATCACCTTAACGAATGCGCTGATGGATTGGACCCAGTCGTCGAGCAACGCGTTTGCAACACTCGAACCTGTGTAGATTGCATGCTTATCGATCAAGGTCTTTAACGCATCGGCGTCGCCTCGTTCCTCCACTCTTTCGAGTTCAACCATGTCTGTATTGCAGCGCTTGGAGAACGAACTTGCCGGATCGTACACGTACGCAATACCTCCGCTCATGCCGGCGGCAAAGTTTCTGCCCGTGGGGCCCAGGACGACGACTACGCCGCCCGTCATGTACTCGCATCCGTGGTCGCCTACGCCCTCAATTACGGCATGCGCGCCGCTATTTCGAACGCAGAAACGCTCGGCGGCGACGCCTCGAAAGAAACATTCGCCAGCGGTGGCCCCGTATAGAGCAACGTTGCCAATCAACACCTGCTCTTCTGCAACAAAACGACTCGCTTTGGGTGGGTAAATAATCAACCTTCCACCGGATAAGCCTTTGCCGACGTAATCGTTGGCATCGCCTTCGACTTCGAGGGTTACACCCTGAGCAAGCCAAGCCCCAAAACTCTGTCCAGCGCTGCCGTTGAATTTGAAGTGAATGCAGTCGTCGGGAAGCATCTCCGCGCCACGCCGACAAATAATTTGATTGGACAGCATGCCGCCCACGACTCGATTCGTGTTCCTGATCTCGAGCTCGGCACGAACCCGCGTTCCGTGGGCAAGCGCTGGTTCGGAAAGTTCAATGAGGTGGTTATCCAACGCGCCATCTAAATCATGGTCTTGTTCATGCAGGCAATAAACGCCAAGGCAATTTTCGGGTTCTTCGGCTTTGCTGAGTACTCGTGACAGATCGAGACCCCCGGCTTTCCAGTGGTCGAGGGCTGGGTCGACGTCCAACACATCAACTCGCCCAATCATCTCGTTGACGGTCGAGAAGCCCAGATCGGCCATGAGCAACCGCAGTTCCTTTGCAACCATAAAAAAATAATTCACGACGTGCTCTGGCTCCCCCGCGAATTTCTTCCGGAGTTCGGGGTCTTGAGTCGCAATTCCGACGGGACAGGTATTTAGATGGCATTTACGCATCATGATGCAACCAAGCGCTACTAATGGGGCGGTAGCGAAACCGAATTCCTCGGCGCCCAGGCAG
>CAXDSX010000378.1:0-1946 GCA_963992075.1 uncultured Pseudomonadales bacterium
TTTCAAGCAGAAGACGGCATACGAGATCAGCCTCGGTCTCGTGGGCTCGGAGATGTGTATAAGAGACAGGGGTTGTATTTCCCCAGGTATGGTGAAAAGTACTTACGGCACAGGTTGTTTTGTCATGGTCAATACCGGAACAAAACGGATAGATTCGACAACGGGATTACTGACCACCATCGGATGTCGAATTAATGGTCAGACTACTTTTGCGATGGAAGGCAGCATTTTTTCGGCCGGCGTAGCCGTCAAATGGTTACGCGACAAGTTAGGTGTCATTAAAAGTGCTGCTGAAACGGCCGAAATCGCCAGAAAAGCGGGTGGTATTACCAATGGTGTTTTTGTTGTGCCCGCGTTTACGGGTCTAGGGGCGCCGCACTGGAGACCGGATGCTCGGGGGGTCATATCGGGGTTAACTTTAGATTCAGGTGTCGACGAGATTGTGACAGCTACGCTATCGAGCGTCGCATTTCAGACGATGGATTTGTTTAACGCTTTTCGATCGGAGGGTGTTAAGCCGCAACACGTGCGTATTGACGGTGGCATGGTCCAGAACGATTGGTTTTGTCAATTCCTATCTGACGTAACCGAATTGGTTCTCGAACGGCCTAAGATCAGGGAGACGACCGCCGTAGGTGCTGGATTCCTCGCTGCGATAGGGGCGGGTCATATCAATCATCTGGAAGATGTAAGTGACCGTTGGAACGTTGACCGGCAATTTTCGCCGGAAATGGAAGATAGTGTTCGTTCCGAGCGCATAGCCGGTTGGCGACGAGCGGTATCGCAAGCACTTGCGGTAGGTCCTCCTAGGGGAACTTAGCCGTTCCAAAGTAGCCTACAATCGAGTTAAGTCAGCCCAGCATGAATTCGAGTAGGGCTTTTTGAGAGTGAAGTCTGTTGCCTGCCTCCTCCCAGACGACCGATCGGGGGTCTTCGAGTAAGTCGACACTGATTTCTTCGCCACGATGAGCGGGGAGACAATGCATGAAAAGCGCGTTGGTATCCGCATGGTCGAGTAAATTAGCGTCTACCTGAAAACCTTGGAAAGACTCTCGACGCTCTGCACGCTGGTTTTCCTGGCCCATCGATGACCATACATCGGTCACCACCAGGTTCGCGCCAGATACGGCTTCTTGTGGAGTAGCGACCCAGTGTGCACGGCGATTTTTATCGAAAAGATCTTTGTTGGGTCGAAATTCGGAGGGCGTGGAAATTGCCAAGTCGAATTCGAACCGATCCGAGGCCAGTATGTAAGAGTTGCACATGTTGTAACCGTCGCCGACAAAAGCGACCGATTGATCGCGTATTGACCCTCGTTTTTCGATGAACGTCTGCATGTCTGCGAGAAGTTGGCATGGATGGAAACGATCGCTCATGCCGTTGATTACCGGTACCGAGGATGCGGCGGCGAAGCTGTTTAAATCGGTATGATCCAGGACTCGTAACATCACGATATCCACCAATGAAGACAGTACGCGTGCGGTGTCTCCGACGGGTTCTCCACGCCCCAATTGAGTTTCGTCAGGCCGCAGAAAAATGGCACGGCCTCCCAGCTGATGCATGCCGGCTTCAAACGCTACTCGTGTCCGAGTGGATTTAAGTTCGAAGATCATGGCCAAGGTTTTTCCTTCGAGTGGCCTGTGATGAACACCTGTGGCGTGCAAATGTTTGAGTTCGGAAGCACGCTCGATAATTTGAGCGAGGTCCTCGCGAGAAAAGTCCATGAGGGACAGAAAATGCCTAGCCGTCATCTGCGTGCAACCGGGTTTGGACGGGCTCTTTAGGAACCGGCCTCTCGGACGAGCGAGGTCACGATGTCGACGATCTCGTCGGCTTCGTCGTCCGTGAGATTCAACGGCGGGAGTAATCGCAATACGGTGTCCGTGGTGACGTTCAGCAGCAGTCTTTTTGATAAAGCCTTTTGGATCAGATCCGTGCAGGGGTTC
>CAXDSX010000379.1:0-1928 GCA_963992075.1 uncultured Pseudomonadales bacterium
GCGCGCGGGCGCGGATGTAATAACAGCCAACACATTCAGCACTTGTCGGCATGTGTTGGCAGGCGCAGGGCTCGCTGACGAAGCACCTCAAATCACAACGAAAGCAGTCGAGATTGCTCGTGAGGCCATCGATAGAGTTGCACCGGATCGTGACGTAGCGGTCGCCGGATCGATGTCCAACAACACGGCATGGATTCCCGGCACGGTCACTCCTGATCCACGTTTTCTACCCTCACGCGGGGAAGAAGCGGCAAACTACCGAGAGTGGGCAGACGCTTTAGCGTCAGCCGGTGCTGATCTCATTATTCTCGAAATGATGGCCGATATTCCCCGCGCCAGCATGGTCGCTGAGGCTGCATTAAGCACCGGGTTGCCTCTATGGATTGGCATGAGTTGTTGCCTTACAGCCGAGAAAACTCTGGCCGCCTGGGATTTCCATTTGGCCGAGCGACCCGAAGTACTACACGCGAGCCATGTACCTGGAGAAATTCAACCCGTTGGCCCCCTAATTGATGCCATGGCTAGCTTTAAACCACAGGTGATGGGAATGATGCACTCAGCAGTCGAGGCGATGGGCCCTGGAACCGAAGCGATAAAAGAAAGATGGTCCGGCCCTCTAATGGGATACGCAGAGGCAACGGGCGACCATTACGTCGACCCCAATGACTTCGCCCTTCACTGCCGTTCTCTTGTCAAACAGGGTGTCCAAATCCTAGGCGGATGCTGCGGAACGACGATAGAGCACATCCGAGCCATGACGAGTGCAATTTCCGGAGACATCGCTTCTCGCTCGATATGATTCGGTTAGTTGACAAAGCTTTATGTCATGATCAACTCGCTGCCGGCTGGATAGACATTGTTTCGATTGACCATTAGCGTTGAAGTAACAAGCGGGACGTAAAATTCGCGCACGGGGCTTGCTATGGAATTCTTACAACAGGATTGCACTATGACCCTGCAGGAGGGCTTGGAAGAGCTATACATCCATAATCCGGACGTAGCAGCCTCCTCAAGAATAAAAGGAAAATCCTTTCAGGATCACGACCTAACCCACATCATTTTCGGTTGCGACACGTCCATTCGAGGCGAAGTCATCCTCAAACCCTGGATTCTTTTTGGCACAAATATTTCCAGACAAGAGCTCAGGGATTATGCGAACGACAAAGAGGTAAAACGCCTAAATAAAGAAGGGATAGCACTGATGGGTGGCCCTTTGCTCTTCACGCTCAAACTCGTATTCATGGTGCCGGAGTTTTTTGTCACCTGGTTCCTTCGTGTTCGAAAAATGAAGAACAAGTGGCCCCATTCCAGTATTAGTGACGAGATGCTTAGAAAGCGAATCGTAGACCTCCGAAGGGAATATGGGATCCAAGTCGGAACAGCCAAAGCGAGAGCTAAAGTCGTCTAGGCGCGTAAAACGTTTGAGTACGATCGTTGGGTTTGCCGCGGGGACCTGAAAGTCGGCATCGATAACTAGGATCTAGGCTGAAGACGGGGATGAGTACGCAGATACCTCACTTCGCCTAAATCGCCTCAACCACCGGATCACGCATGCAAGATCTGCCGGCGAGTCACTAGAATGAGCAATATCGCGCCAAGGGTGACCAAAGCGAGCCCAGGAAAGAGTACCGGCAAAGTTAACCATTGACCGAGGATGGCGATCGGCATCGTCATCAACTGGGCAAATCCCATGTTGAGCTGCACGATACTCATGACTCGACCGCGCACTTCATTCGGTACGAGTTGCTGAATTAGGATCGTGCTTGAAACCACTGCAGTGGTCATACCTGCTCCCAGCCCAAAATTACCGATCACGGCATTTGCCACCGTGTTGTCGACAGTGAACACCACATACGACAACTGTCTCTTATACACATCTGACGCTGCCGACGAATAGAGAGGTGTAGATCTCGGTGGTCGCCGTATCA
>CAXDSX010000380.1:0-1910 GCA_963992075.1 uncultured Pseudomonadales bacterium
TTTTTCAAGCAGAAGACGGCATACGAGATCAGCCTCGGTCTCGTGGGCTCGGAGATGTGTATAAGAGACAGATGTGGGGTTGGCCAGCGTTGCCGTTTACAGGGGCGCGTTTTATGTCGGCACTGAAACCGATGGCGTTACCCGGCGTTACGCCGAAGAAGCAATTGGTCGCCTTTCCTTACGGATCCGGGAGCTTCGATAGTGGGCCTGGCGTCGATGAGGCCGACGTGCGAGCCGGCGTCGATATCTTTTGGCGTCCGACGAGCGATCTCCAGTTAACGGCAGCGCTATACCCTGATTTTGGATCGGTGGAATCCGATGATGTGGTTGTTAACTTGACGTCGAGGGAGACTTTCTTCCCCGAGAAGCGCTTATTTTTTCTCGAAGGCAATGAGAACTTCATCACGTCGCCGCGGTCCCAGACGATGAGGTCCAGCGGTGGAGGTTCCGGAGGGGCTCGGAAGACGGCGACGAGTTTTACCGGCACGCCGACAACGCTTCTTAATACGCGCCGCATTGGTGGTGCGCCTCTCATTGATATTCCAGAACACATCACCGTCCCGGGTTATGAGCGATCCAAACCGACCCAGCTTTTGGGGGCGCTTAAATTGACGGGGCAAACGGGCGCGATGCGATACGGTGTGTTAGGTGCGCTCGAAGATGATCCCGTGGTCTATGGACAACGCGACGGCGTTCGAACTGGGATCAAGGGCGATGGCCGTAATTTCAGTGTGGCGCGTTTGATGTACGAGAGTGTGGACGAAGGACGACGCTCCTTCGGTTATCTGGGGACCCTCGTTGACCACCCATTACGTAAAGCGACGACGCACGGAGTCGACGTCCACTTTATGAACGCCAGCGGCAAGTTAAACGTTGATACCCAGTTCCTGATGAGCGATATCGAAGGTTCGAAGGGGTTTGGCGGTTGGACGGACATTGACTACACGCCACGACGCGGACTGATGCACATGTTCGGGCTTGAATACCTCGACAAAAAAATAGACATCAGCGACCTCGGCTTTCTAGAACGGTCGGATAGCATCGGCGGCCGTTACACGTTGATGTACATGAAGTCCTCTGGGATGAAACGATTTCGATCCTGGCAAAGTATGTCGACGCTAACAAATTGGGTGAACGGTGACGGCCGTAACATCAAGACGGGAATATTTTCGCGCAACAGTCTGACATTCAAGAATCTAAACGAAGTGCGCGGCCACCTCTATTATTTCCCGCGTCGATGGGAAGACCTTGAAAGCCGGGGAAATGGGTCGTTCCGTACTCACGATCGCGTGTTTTGGGAACTGGCTTTCGGTACGGACACGAGCCAAAAGTTTAGCTGGAGCGTCCAAGGCGGTGGCATGCAAGAGACCTTATCCGGGCGGACGCAGTTTATGGGGGTAGGCATGACTTATAAGCCGACGGACCGGTTTTCACTGGATCTTGACGCCAACTACCGCCATCACCGGGGTTGGTTGTTGCACCAAGGTGGTCGGCAAATGGCGACGTTCGATGCTGGCAATTGGCAACCGCGTCTCGCGATGGATGTATTTCTTACCGCTCGTCAGCAGATCCGGCTAACTATGCAATGGGCAGGTATCGTTGCTGATGAGCAGGCGTTTTATCAGATCCCCATCGTCCCCGGAGCACTTATCGAAGTCGGTCGGCAGGCGGATGCAGTTCCCGGCGATTTCACGATCAGTCAATTGACTGCGCAGCTTCGATATCGTTGGGAGATTGCGCCGTTATCCGATTTATTTGTGGTTTACACTCGTGGCAGCAACCTGTCTAACCGTGTCGACGATGAATTTGGCAATTTGTTGACTGACGCGTTTACGGATCCTGTGATTGATGTCTTGGTGGTCTGTCTCTTATACACATCTCCGAGCCCACGAGACCGAGGCTGAGCTCGT
>CAXDSX010000381.1:0-1909 GCA_963992075.1 uncultured Pseudomonadales bacterium
GGAGATGTGTATAAGAGACAGATGTAGTGTTCGCCAATTCCAACTCCAACGACCAAAGGACTCCCCAATCGGGCGGCAACGATTCGACCGGGCTCATCGCGGCACATGACACCGATTGCATAAGCGCCTTCTAGGCGTCCGATAGCTTCTTTGACAGCGCGGAGTAGGTCTTCTGATTCCTCGTAGTAAGAGTCCACAAGGTGCACAATGACCTCTGAATCTGTTTCGGATGTGAACTCGTACCCGGACGCCCTTAACTCGTCTCGAAGCAATTCGAAATTCTCGATAATTCCGTTGTGCACTAAACAAATGCGGTCATTGGAATTGTGCGGATGGGCATTTTGTTCACTTGGGGCGCCGTGAGTTGCCCATCTGGTGTGAGCAATCCCGCTATGTCCGCTCATGGGCTCGCGCCGTAGATCGTCTACAAGTTCGGCAACCTTTCCGAGCGTACGTCGACGATCAATCGACGCAGCGTCATTCGTTTGGACGGCGATGCCGGCGGAGTCATACCCCCGGTATTCAAGGCGCTCGAGTCCAGCCAGTAAGATCGGTGGAATGTCGCGACGTGCCGTCGCGCCTACAATGCCGCACATGATCCCTACGCCGACCGGTTATTTACGCTTAGTCGGCGGGACCCAGCCCTGAATATTGCGTTGCCGTGCTCTACCGACAGCAAGATCCTCTGAGTCAACCTTCGACGTAATGGTTGATCCGGCCGCAACGTACGCACCCTCATCGATTGTCAGAGGCGCCACAAGGGTGCTGTTGGTCCCAACGAAAACGCCATCCCCAATGTGTGTCTCATTCTTATCAACGCCGTCATAGTTACATGTAATCGTCCCGGCCCCGATATTGCACTCCGCACCGATCGTACTATCACCAAGGTACGCGAGATGATTCGCTTTCGTGCCAGCACCGATGTTCGCCTCCTTGGTTTCGACAAAGTTCCCGAGACGCGCGCCCTCCGCCAGTTGTGTGCCTGGGCGTACGCGCACAAAAGGTCCCAGCCGACAGTTTTTTCCGACAACGGCGCCGTCGACCAGCGAGTGAGCTTCAATCACGACGCCGTCAGCCAAATTGGAATCCGATACAACACACCCCGGTCCAATCGTTACGTTGTCACCTATGGTAACTGCACCCTCCACGACCACGTTGATATCGATAAAACAGTCCTGGCCTGCTGTCAGTGTGCCCCGCAAATCTAAGCGCGATGGGTCAGCAATGGTAACGCCACTGGCCATCAGCCGTTCAGCTTCACGACGTTGTAGGTGGCGCTCGACCAACGCTAATTGAACTCGATCATTAATCCCTTGAACCTCTGGTGCGCTGGTGGCCGAAACCGACACGACTCGTATCCCTTGCGAAGTCGCAAGACCAACAATGTCCGTAAGGTAATACTCTCCTTGAGCATTTCGTGCCGTTATCGATTTGAGCAGCGACGCTAACGTCGTAGCCGGTACCGCCAATATGCCAGTGTTGATCTCCGTGATCGTTCGCTGAGCAGGCGTGGCATCGCTATGCTCGACAATGGCCTCGATTTCTCCATCCCGCCCTCGTTGTATTCGTCCAAACCCATCAGGCACGGGCATATCCACGGTCACGACGCCGATCCCTTCTTCAGCCGCAGAGATACAAGCCTCAAGAGTCTCCTGCTCAATCAGCGGCACGTCCCCAAATAACACCAGGACCATGGCTGACGAATGCACATCATCGATCGCCTGCATTACCGCATGACCTGTCCCTTTTTGCTCCAATTGATCGACCCAAACGACGTTCTCTTCTTCGAAGCGCGCTCGAATTTCGTCGCCCGAACGACCGACTACTACGTGCAGCGCCTCCGGAGCCAGGCCTCGTGCTACACACAACACGTGATCAAGGAGCGGTCGACCACCCACCGTGTGGAGGC
>CAXDSX010000382.1:0-1861 GCA_963992075.1 uncultured Pseudomonadales bacterium
GAGTTCGTCAACGGATGGCAGCCCAGTGGCCGCCAGGAACGATCCATGGAAGTAACTCTCCGGTTTCTCGTAGACGTTGTAATCCAACACACGATTCATCCAGTCGAAATCGAACGCCAGCGTCAGCGCCTCGCGGACCCGGACATCCTGAAATCGAGCTTTGGTTAAGTTGAACGCGAGCGCTGAGACGATGCCGTTGTATTGAGAGAATTCCTGCTTTTGTTGGATAAGCATGCTGGAGCGTTCTCGAGCAAGGTCGTAACCTTTTGCCCACTGTGCGGCGCTTGGTTCGTAAAACACGTCCAACAAGCCCTTAAGCAGTGCTTCACGCTGGACGGTGGCATCTCGATAGACCTCGTAGCGCATAATGTCGAGGTTGTGGCGACCACGGTGCAAGCCGATATGTCGACCCCAGTAGTCGGGGACGCGTTCAAATTCAATGTACTTGCCCATCTCGAATTTCCCCACGCGATAAGGGCCACTTGATAAGGGCGGCTCGATGGACGTTTTCGAAGAATCCCGATCACGCCAGTAATGTTCGGGCATCATCGCGACTTTGCCGAGTGCCATCATGGCATTGAGATTGACGGGGTAATGGTAGGTAAATAGAACCTCGCGTTCGTTGACTGCTTCGATCTTTTCGAGCGACGCGTACGCGGCCTTTACACCGGGAAAAGCATTGGCCTTGATGTGTTCAAAGGTGAACTTGATGTCGGCTGCTGTGACGGGCACACCATCGTGCCAGTGGGCTTCGGGTCGAAGCCTCATGCGGACCTGGGTTGCGTCATCGGCAACCGCAATGTGCTCTGCAAGGTTACCGTAATAGACCCCGACTTCATCTCCCGATGGCCACATCAGAGAATCGTACAGCGTCATGCTGCCGATCACGGAACCCCCGGGTGCGCCGACGCCTTTAGCAATGAAAGGCGTGAATTGGTTGAATGTCCCGGTAGCGCGAACCACTTTGCCGCCTTTGGGCGCATTAGGATCCACATAATCGGTGTGGGTGAACCCTTCCGGATATTTGAACCCTCCAAAAAAGGATAGTCCGTGCTCCCATTTAGGTTCCGAGGCCGCGGTCACGCCGGCGACCACGCAGACGATGATTAGCTTAAAGTGCCGCATCCGCCGTCTCTACGTCGAAGGCCGCGGCCAATAACGTTTTTGTGTATTCCGTTGTCGGGTTCGTAAAAATGTCTTCGGCTTTGCCTTGTTCGACCACTCGCCCGTCTTTCATCACGATAAGGTGCTCGGCGAGTGCTTTAACGACCTTAAGATCGTGACTGATAAAGAGATACGAGAGTTGGTATTGCGCCTGTAAGTCGCGCAAAAGATCGACCACTTGAGCTTGCACTGACATGTCCAGTGCCGATGTTGGTTCGTCGAGGATAATCAGTCGAGGTTTCAAAATCAGAGCACGGGCAATGGCAATGCGTTGACGTTGTCCACCTGAAAACTCATGTGGGTAGCGGTCCTTATCGTCTGGGCTTAAGCCGACATCAGCGAGCGCCTGGTCAACCCTTTCCATTCTTGTTGATAGATCCATTTCGGGATCGTGGACGCGAACGCCCTGCTCGATAATTTGGCTGACGGTGCGTCTGGGTGATAACGAGCCATACGGGTCCTGAAAAACGATTTGCATCTCGCGGCGAAGAGGTTTGAGCGTTTTGGGGCTTAGTCGATGGATATCTACGCCGTCCAGGCTGATACGGCCGGAACTGGGAATTAATCGTAATAGTGCGAGTCCTAAGGTGGTTTTGCCGGAGCCCGACTCGCCGACAACACCTAACGTCTGTCTCTTATACACATCTGACGCTGCCGACGAATAGAGAGGTGTAGATCTCGGTGGTCGCCGTATCAT
>CAXDSX010000383.1:0-1857 GCA_963992075.1 uncultured Pseudomonadales bacterium
GCGTGCTCGATTATTTAGACGCGTTTGTGAAGTGTGATGAAGTCCGAAGGGGCAAGCCGGATCCAGAACATTACGTCGTCGCTGCCGCGAGACTCGGCGTAGCGCCACAGACCTGTTGGGCATTGGAGGATTCCGAGAACGGGGTGCGTTCGGCTTTGAGTGCCGGGTGTCGGGTCTATCAAATACCCGATTTGGTACCCGTGTCTGAATCGGTCGCCCAATTGGGCCAGACCGTATTGAGTTCCCTAGTGGACGTCGTCGAGATTCTGGAACGAGCAATTAAAGCAGCGACGGGTAGCCGCTAATCGTGGCCTAAAGATAAATGGCGGCGAGTACGTACGTGAGAACTAACCACATGATGATTGTTAACGGCGTGCCAACCTTGACGAAGTCGCTAAATCTGTAGTTTCCCGCGCTCATGACCAAGAGATTCGTTTTGTACGCCATGGGGGTTGCGTAACTCATGTTGGCGCCGAACAAAACGGCCAGAATGAAGGGTTCGTAAGGAAGTCCCAGTTTGGCTGCGATGCCTATGGCGATCGGCGTTCCAATGACAGCGGCTGCATTATTGGAGATCACGTTGGTGAGGATGGCAAGCAGGAGCATGAGTGCCGAAAGCACGACCACGGGCGATTGACCTTGCGTAGCGTACAAGAAGACATCGGTCACGTAGTCGGTTGCACCCGTTTCGATCAGGGCCTTGCCCAAGGCGAGACTCGCAGCGACCACAAAAAATACCGAGGGGCTGATGGCGCGTATCGCGGACCCCAGTCGCAGACATCCGGTAAGCAGCATCAGCAGTACGCCGGTGGTGGCGCTCACGGCGATGGGCATAAACCCGGTAGCCGCGGCCGCGATGACGGCGAGGGTGATCGCGAATGCCATGGGAGCTTTGTCCGTTCTAGGCACAGCGGTGGATCCGTCGAGCACCATGAATGCGGCCGACCGTTTGAGTTTGGCGATCTGCTCCCGATCACCTTGAACCAGCAGCACGTCGCCTTGCTGCAGGACCACGTCATCGATCTCTTCGAAGGGCGAAGGAACGTCCTTGCCTTGGCGATGGAGCGCGAGCACAACGAGTTGGTAACGCTCGCGGAAGTGGATCGAGTTGAGGCTTGTCCTATCAAGTAGTGAACCCTGGACGACCGCAATTTCGGCTACGGCTTGATCTTCCGCCGAGAGCGGGTGGGTGTCGTCAACGGCGTGATCGGAACTGTCACCGGAGTAGAGCGTTGCCCCTAATGCATGGGCGTACTCGGTCAAACGGGCAGCGGTGTCTCGAACCCTCAATCGATCACCAACGCGGAGGGTTTCGTCAGGATTGGGTACGATGGCAGAATCGCCACGTCGGATTCGAAGAATTGTTAGCGTATCGCCCGCTAAATCATGAGCATCTTGAACACTGGCCCCGATCACCGAACTGCCTTCTTCGAGCACGAGTCGACCCACGAACAAACGCGGAGACGCGTTATCCAACTCAAGTTTTCTCTTCGGCAAAAGCCTTGGTGCGATGAGCCAAAGGTAGGCGCATCCCACCAGGCTCGCGATGCACGCGGGCAAGGCAAAATCAAACATACTGAAGCGAACCGCGCCTAGATCGGCAGCGATGGAAACGACCAATAGATTGGTGGACGTTCCAATGGTCGTTGCCATCCCGCCGACGAGGGTGGCAAAACCGACGGGCATTAAGATGCGTGAGGCGGAAGATCCTGTCCGCAAGCACACGCTGATCAAAATGGGCAAGAATAAGACGACAATGGGCGTGTTGTTCACGAACGCCGATAGCACCTGTCTCTTATACACATCTGACGCTGCCGACGAATAGAGAGGTGTAGATCTCGGTGGTCGCCGTATCAT
>CAXDSX010000384.1:0-1850 GCA_963992075.1 uncultured Pseudomonadales bacterium
ATAAGAGACAGGACAAAATAGCTGGGTGTCGAACGCAGCATGACGCCATACAGATGGGCGATCTGCGGTTCTATTGCCCGTTTAATCACGGCTTCATTTGGGGTGCCCTTTGCGGTCTTATGTCGATCGAGGGCCCCCACAGATTCGTACCAGGCGTTTGCTCGAGATGCCCGTTCGAGATCTCGCGCGTCGAGTTGGGTCCTTTGGTCCCAATAAAATTGATCCCCGATAGCGATGAGCGCATTGGGTTCAAATGACAAGCCGCGAGCGATGAGTCGTTGACGAACGCCGAGCGGCAAGAACGGTTGTTGTTCCGCGGGGAGATTGTAATTGGGATGGCCACCGGCGCACGTGAAGACGAGAAGTCGGCTACGGTCGGGAGCTGAATCGGGTGATGGAAAGGTCGATAAGTTCCATCTATCACATAAAGGATTACTTTGATTATCAATAAGTTGTAAATCATAACGATAATTAGACTTAAGATTATCCGCGAAAAAACTGAAATACTTCCCCTCGGTGTCGGTCATTCTCGCGTTAACAATCTGGTCCCCGACGAGGAGCCGGGGTGGCGTTTGGGGTCTGCGGAAAGAACACTTGATAGCAAATTGCTGGTGATTTGCCGCTGGAATCAGATGAACGAGATCGCATGAGTCCCAGGACGCGCTAGTGCACTGCTCTCCGAGCGCGGTCATTGCTGCAGCGGTTCCGGTGGCTGCTAGAAATTCTCGACGCGACCAATGCACCTTCGAGGTTCCTTGCTAAGACGTCACGACTCTTTGGCTAACCGGATTAGGTAAACGTAGTGGCAAAGATCTCATCGTTGAAACCAACCAGCATGGTCTTTCCTGCTCGAATCGCTGGCGCGCGTAGATTCCCCGTGGGCCCGAGCATGGCTTCGACCGCATCTCGACTAACCCGGTCCTTCACCACAAATTCGTTGACCTTTTTGCCCTTCGCGACGATTAACTTGGATACCGACTTAAGCAGCTCGCGTGCATCTGATGCTTGCAGTTTGCGGCTTGCAGGAATCGATTCGCTGATCTCAATTTTGTTCGCCTCCAAAAACTTGGATGCCTTCGTGCAAGTGGTTCAGCCCTTGCGGTAGTAGTACCAGTGCGCTTTTTTTGCCATGAATGTCTCCGTTGGGAAGCAGGGAGTTCAGATCGTCAAGATCATAGCGTGCTTGAGGGTGTATCGAAAAGCGTTTGAAAAGTTGGAGCGGGGCCTATAGCTAAAATCACAGAGGCTTGTTGACGTTTTTGTAAGCCAGTAGGAGGGAGTCGGTGTACCATTTTGTACGAGTAGCGGAGAAGATTATGAATCGTTTGATTGTGGGTGTGATCGGATGGCTGTTCGTGATGGCGATGTCGGCTGGAGCCGACGAGGATTGGTATCCATCCAAATATGGTGAAGGAGATACGCTTGGCGCCATAAACAACCTCTCACCCGCGGGGGTCGTCAAAGCTACCCAATTAGTTAAGACGGGAAAAACCTATCCATTGGGCGTCGTGACTGGTCCTGATACCCCAGCATACCCACCGCGGTCCTTTTCGCTGACGGTATTGCAAGGGGGTGACGGCACCGGGGCGACTCAAGGCGCGAATCTTGCGACCGGTAACGACGATTTAATGTTCGCTTGGCTCGGTGTCGGCAGCCAAATCGACGGACTTGGCCACATGGGCCTAAACCATGTCTATTACAACGGCCATAAAGCGACGGATTTTGTGGGACCCACTGGTTTGACGAAGTTGTCGATCGACAAGCTTCCCCCCATCGTGACGCGGGGTGTTCTGATCGATATGGCCCGCTTTTTCGGCAAGAAAATGTTAAGCGCGGGTACGGTGTTTAAT
>CAXDSX010000385.1:0-1849 GCA_963992075.1 uncultured Pseudomonadales bacterium
TGGTTGAATGGGCTGGGTCCCAAGTGTGGACCTATCTGGACGATGACGTTTCGACGGTGGAGCTTGGTGAGGGAGGTTATGCGACGCCGTTTCGTAACGTCACCGCGGACTCGTTGAAGGGGATGGGTGTCGAGGACTCTTATGAGCGACGGCTTAAGTTTGCGTTTGACCCACGAGGCATTTTCAATCCAGGGACGGTTGTCTAAGTGCAGACGCGATTGCCCCCGACGCTCCTTGAGACTCCAATCGGTCGAAGGGCTGATCAGATACTACGGCGTTGCGTGCATTGCGGGTTCTGCAACGCGACTTGTCCGACCTATCTCGAATGCGGTGATGAGTTAGACGGGCCACGGGGACGGATCTACCTCATTAAGGAGGTGTTAGAAAGTGGCTCCGCGAATCGAGTCGCGGCTAATCATCTCGATCGCTGTTTGACTTGTCGCGCATGCGAGACAACGTGTCCGGCGGGTGTGGAATATGGCGAGTTAGCCGAGATTGGCCGAGATGCTCTACGCGATAGTGGGGCGTTGAAATCTAGCTGGATTACAAAACTTTTACTTGTGCTGGTACGGCGTCCGAATTGGCTACGCGTAATCATGAGGCTGGGCCGTCCTGTGCGATTTCTTCTGCCAACGTCGTTACGTGAGACACTCGCGCATACCCCGCACCGGGGTAAGGCGATTGGTACTGACGACGCGTCTGTTTTGATCATGCGGGGTTGTGTTCAATGCGTTGTTACCCCTGAAGTCAACGACCATTTGGCGGGTTTGCTCGACAGGCGCGGTATCGCTTTTCAGTTTTCCGATGAGACGCGTTGTTGTGGTGGTATGGAATTGCATGCGGGTCGCCATCACGCTGCGTTGAACCAGATGCAACGGAACGTACGTGCAGTTAATCCTTCGGTGGTTAACACCGTGATATCAACGGCGACCGGTTGCGGCGTGACGCTAAAGGAATACGGACGTCTACTCGGTTCGGAAGATGGTCGAGCGTTTTCTGCCAAGGTTGTCGACGCAGCGGAGTATCTTCAATCGCATACGTTTACCAAGCAACGTGAGGATGTGACGCGCGTGGCGTGGCATGCACCATGCACTTTGCAGCATGGTCAGCGGCTTCGGGGCGTTGTTGAGTCGATTTTGACGAAAACAGGTTACGAGTTGGTGCCGGTGGAGGATGCACATCTTTGTTGTGGTTCGGCCGGGGTGTACTCCATCGAACAACCCGAACTGTCGCGGCAACTACGGCAGCGAAAGGTCGATTCGTTAATGGCGAATCAACCTCAATTGATTGCGACGGCCAATATCGGCTGCCAAATGCACATGGGCGCGGTCGCGGACATCCCGGTGGTGCATTGGCTTGAACTGCTCCGTTGAAACGAGCTTGGTCAGAAAGGGACACACTTGACGCGTTGCCGCACCGATCTGACTCTAACAATCGCGCGGTGGAATGGTTTCTAAGGCCGAGACCCTGGGTAATCAGGCAGCGTAATACTGGGATTCGTCGGGAGAAAGGTTAGTTAGGGCGGAGTCGATTATTGCTTGCGCGTGCTTTGCACAGGTGCCGCAACTGGTGGCAACGCCAAGTTTCTTGGCTACCGACGCGAGATCGCGATGACCGGCTGCTACAGCATCGTTGATTTCGACAGTTCTTACGGCGTGACAAAGACAGACGTACATCGTAGTCGAAGTGTAAATGAGAATGATTAGCAATAGCAACTCCAAATAAGAGTGCGTTTTATTGGCATCGGAAAACGATTTTTATTATTAATATCAATAACTTCTGTCTCTTATACACATCTGACGCTGCCGACGAATAGAGAGGTGTAGATCTCGGTGGTCGCCGTATCATT
>CAXDSX010000386.1:0-1846 GCA_963992075.1 uncultured Pseudomonadales bacterium
TGGGTTAACTGGTTCCGTAAAAGCGGGCGAATATCGTTTCGAATCGAACCAATCCCCGGATCAAGTGCTCGACCGGCTCGCATCGGGCGACATCTTGGTGCATTCGATTCAGATTACTGAAGGAGAGTCCTTTTCAGTCACGCGAAATAAGCTTCTCCATGCCGATGGTCTCTCGTTTGACCTGGGCGACGCCACGGTGGTTAATGTTCTAGCGGTGCTTGAACTAGCGGACGCTCATGGTGAGGGCCAATTCTTTCCGGACACCTATCACTATAGGCGCGGTGATCGAGCGTCCGAAGTTCTTGTTCGTGCATGGGAGCGGATGCGTCTTCAGTTAAATAATGCGTGGGAAGAACGCGACATTGGACTCCCCTTAAAGAGTCCGTACGAGGTTTTAATTTTGGCATCTATCATTGAAAAAGAGTCGGGAATGGAGGGTGACCGACGAAAGATCAGCGGTGTCTTTAGTCGTCGATTGAAGCGGGGTATGCGACTGCAAACGGATCCTGCTGTTATCTACGGTTTAGGCCAAACGTTCGATGGCAACCTGACGCGCGCTCACCTAATGAAGGATGGTCCCTACAACACCTACACTCGAGGCGGTTTGCCACCGACTCCTATAAGCGCGGCAGGGCTGACGGCGTTGCATGCCGCCGCACATCCGGTTTCGGGTACAGCCCTTTACTTCGTGGCACGAGGCGATGGGTCATCTCAGTTTTCCGACACGCTCGAAGCACATTTGCAAGCGGTTCGTCGATATCAGTTGCGAGGTGAGCGATGACTCGGGGTCGATTTATCACGTTGGAAGGGATCGAAGGCGTCGGTAAAACCACAAACATCGAATTTCTTAGGGAATTGTTAGAGCAAAAGGGAATCGACGTTCTAGTAACGCGAGAACCGGGGGGAACGCCGCTCGCTGAAGACGTAAGAGAGGTTCTACTCGAAACGCGTGATGAATCGATGGACCCGATAACGGAATCTCTGCTGATATTTGCGGCGCGATCTCAACACGTATCAACGGTGATTCAACCCGCATTGAACGCGGGACGATGGGTTCTTTGTGACCGATATACCGACGCAACGTACGCGTATCAAGGTGGCGGTCGTGGCGTCGCTCTTGAGACGTTGGAGCGCCTGGCGGAGTTTGCACAGGGATCGCTTTGGCCCGATTTAACGATTTATCTGGATGCGCCGGTCGATAAGGCACTTGCGAGAATCGCTAACCGCCAACCCGATCGATTTGAGACTGAAGACAGCGAGTTCTTCGCGAGGGTACGGGCCCGTTATCTTGCGATTGAGGAAAGTGAGGAACGGGTGGTCCTGATTGACGCGACGCAATCGATAGAAGAGGTTCGGTTGCGGCTTGTGGACGCCATCACGGATTTTTTGGAGCCGTAGGGTTGAGCGGACTCGCCCCATGGACGCAGCAAGTTTTCGACCATGTGGGTTCTCTGAACGCTGGTGATCGGCTACCGCACGCCCTGCTGATCGACGGTCCCGGCGGTTGGGGCGAAGCCCAGCTCGCTGGCCAAATCGCGCTGTCGCTAATAGATCGTGGTGGCGACCCGCGTACCGGTGCGCACCCGGATTTTCGTTGGATCGAATCGGAAAAAGGGACCATCAAGGTTGATCAGATTCGAAGCCTTATCGACTTTATGCAACAAACCGCTCAGGCGGCGTCGCTCAAAGTGGCCGTGGTGGAAGACGCTCAACAAATGAATCCAAGCGCGGGAAATGCGCTGTTGAAAATCCTCGAGGAACCGCCACCCGGTAGCCTGTCTCTTATACACATCTGACGCTGCCGACGAATAGAGAGGTGTAGATCTCGGTGGTCGCCGTATCATTA
>CAXDSX010000387.1:0-1839 GCA_963992075.1 uncultured Pseudomonadales bacterium
TTTCAAGCAGAAGACGGCATACGAGATCAGCCTCGGTCTCGTGGGCTCGGAGATGTGTATAAGAGACAGGAAGATAATCGTCCCACGTTTCGTCTGTAGCTTGAGCGTATCCGTACGCGCTGGACGGACGTCTTCCGGGAAAAATCCAAAGAAATTTGCGGCGCGGCGGTCGTGCATCGGGCACATACGACGATTCCTTATGCGTCACCGCCATCAACGTTGAGGGTTGAATTCCCCACCATTTATAGGATGCATCAACGGCTCGGTACCACTTCGGTTTTTCCGCAAATATTTCGCATACGTCGTCAGGATCTTCCGGCGGTGTCGAAGCACACCCCGAAACGACAAAGACCAATACGACAAGCCTAATCGCGCTCATGGTTGCTCAGAAACACCAAAAAGTCGGTCTCATTTAGGACGGGAATTTCAAGAACTTCGGCGCGAGCGAGTTTCGCTCCCGCACCCAGGCCAGCCACCACGCGTGTGGTCTTGGAAGAAACGGATCCGGCGACTTTCGCGCCCAAATTTCGTAATCGTGTCCGAGCTTCGGCACGAGACATCGCTTGAAGCGTTCCTGTCAGCACCCAGGTCTCACCACCACACGGGCGGCTGACTTGAGCAGTCGCAACGGGCCAACGCACCCCGGCTTCCACAAGGGCTGAAACGATCACTCTGTTATCAAGGTCCTCAAAGAAGTTCTTGATGTTGGCGGCTACGATAGGTCCAACATCTTCGATCTCGTGCAGTTCATCGAGTGATGCCTCCATCAGTGCCTCAAGGTCACCAAAACACTCGGCTAAAGCGATAGCTGTGGCTTCGCCCACTTCTCGTATCCCTAACGCATATATGAAACGGACCAAGGTGGTGTCACGACTCTCGCGAATTGATTGCAGGAGATTTTCCGCCGACTTCTCACCCATCCGATCCAACGCCGCCAATTCTTCACCTTGTAAGCCGTATAAGTCCGCGGGGTTCTTGACAAGATTCTGATTGACTAACTGATCGATCAACTTTTCCCCCAACCCCTCGATGTCGATTCCCGATCGCGAAGCAAAGTGTTGTATCGCCTCCTTCCGCTGCGCTACACAGTTCATCCCGGCGGGACATCGGACGACGACTTCGTCCGCGATCTTTTCGAGGGCTGTCCCACATGCGGGACATATCTTAGGTATAGAGATTCGACGCGCGCCCGGCGTACGTCGAGATTCCACAACGCTGACAACTTGGGGTATGACGTCGCCCGCCCGATGAACAATCACGGTATCGCCTCTCCGAATGCCGAGTCGCGTTACCTCATCCATGTTGTGCAATGTCGCGTTAGAGACCGTCACGCCTCCCACAAACACAGGTTCGAGTTTTGCAACCGGTGTAATTGCACCGGTCCTACCAACCTGGAACTCAACGTCGGTTATCACCGTCGTGACTTCCTCAGCTGGATATTTGAACGCCATCGCCCATCGCGGTCTGCGGGTCACCGATCCCAAACGCTGTTGCACGCCAAAATCGTTGGCCTTTATGACGACCCCATCGATCTCGTAACCCAACGAAGCACGGTCTTGCGCCAGTCGCTGGATGTACTCCATGCACGCTCCGATATCCTCGACGACTTCGATACGATCGTTGACGCAACACCCCCAATTCCTGAATGCCTCCAGCACGTCCGAGTGCATGCGTGGTTGGAATTCCTCGCTACAACTTCCCATCGCATAACAGAATATTGCCAACGGCCGATCCGCAGTCACCCGTGGATCAAGCTGGCGGAGGCTACCCGCTGCTCCATTTCGGGGATTAACGACCGGCTTTTCCCCTGTCTTCATTGCGAGCTCGTTGTATTCGTGA
>CAXDSX010000388.1:0-1838 GCA_963992075.1 uncultured Pseudomonadales bacterium
GGGAAACAGCGCCGGCACGCCGCGCGAAATCCGCTGCTAAATCAGGATCACCACGGCAGACCATGGCCCAGCCGTCGATGAAAATTTGTGCACCAATTTGTTCTGAAACGACCTGGCCATTAAGGGCCATCGATCCGCTGGCAGGGGCATCATGACCTTCCGCGAGCCTTAAGTAGGCCGTGTGTTCGGTGGAGTTACCCATACCACCCCACCAGAGAACTGAGCGGTTTTCGATTAGGTAATTGAGCCAGGTTTGCCCGATTTGCTTGGGTGTCAATTGAGGGTCGCAGTGATAATCCGACAGTGCCCGGACGAAGGTGAATGTGCCCGATATGTCGTCATCGGTGACAATCAAGGGAACCCCAACTTTATCGTGGACGTAATACTCGATGTCACCTAAAACATCTTCGATGCGTTCGTTGGGCCAACCCTCGAATGGTCGCCCAAGATACACGCCGATGATTTTCCCGAGGACCCCGGCATAAACACGTTCGTCGTAGTCGGACTGCAACATCACTTTCTCGCTTACTTATCGAATCGAAGGTAGCCTATTCAAAATCCGTTACAGAGGGAATGAAGAATGTCTGACGCCATGCAAGTCGCATACGAAACGCTTCAGCAAAGAGTCGAGGAGTCGGGTCAGCCTTCCGAGTGGTTCGAAATTACGCAAGATCGCATTAACGATTTCGCCGACGTCACGTTGGATCATCAGTGGATACATATTGATCCAGAGCGTGCTAACGCCGGTCCCTTCGGTACCACCATTGCCCATGGTCATTTAACCTTGTCGATCATGGGTCATCTGCCGCGGGCCGTGGAAGAAAA
Organism: uncultured Pseudomonadales bacterium; assembly: GCA_963992075.1. Taxonomy (GTDB): domain Bacteria; phylum Pseudomonadota; class Gammaproteobacteria; order Pseudomonadales; family Azotimanducaceae; genus UBA11889. Next base: position 826 of record CAXDSX010000388.1, read on the forward strand.
CGCGCCGCGACTCGAAGGGCAGAAATTGATGATTAACTACGGGTTCGACAAGGTGAGGTTTCCGTCGCCGGTGCCTGTGGGTGCTCGCGTCAGAACGACCAGTACGCTTAAGCGTGTGGAAATCAAAGGGGAAATGATCGAGACCATGAACGAGATCGTGGTCGAGGTCGAAGGTCAAGACAAGCCTTGTTGTGTCGCCGAGAGCCTCGGTCGTCTGGTTTTTTAGGAACGCGTGGCTAAGACCGCCAATGATAACGAAAGGTCAATCCATACCTTCGCGGTTCGCCTAGCTGCGTGAAGCGACGCGCCGTGTAGTAATCGCGCGGGTCGTTGCCGAAATAAAAACCACGGACGAAATAGTCTTTATCGCCGAGATTGCGACCCCAAAGTGACAGCGACCAGTGTTCGGTTTCGTACCCGATTTTGAGATGGGCCAAATTGTACGGGGCAGATTTCTCGGCGTGGCTGTCCGAAAAGAAGAACTCGTCGCGACCTTCGAGTGTGCAAGCGATGAATAAACCTTGGGCGGTCGTGAATTCGATGCCGGTACTGTACTGGTACCGTGGCGCGTGTGCCTGCTCTCGGCCGCTGTAGTTTTCACCGACGGCGTTGACGAAATCGCGATATTCGGTCCCCAGTGTCCCCAGACTTGCAAACACGCGAACCTGATCGACAAGGTGCGTCGACACTTCCATCTCGACGCCGACATTCGATCCCTCAGCTGCGTTGCCAACGTAATCGATAAATTCAGCGCTGCCATCGCCACGAACTCTTGTGAGCGAACTAGCAATTTGAACGTTGTGACGATCCATTCGAAAAATTGAGGCCCGGAAAAACGAAGCGTCATCCGACCAAGAACGCGTTAAACCGACTTCTAGATTCATTAGGCTTTCCGGGTCGTAACGGCGCAAATCTGCATCGAGCGTTCCGTCGGTGTTAAAACCCTGTCTCTTATACACATCTGACGCTGCCGACGAATAGAGAGGTGTAGATCTCGGTGGTCGCCGTATCAT
>CAXDSX010000389.1:0-1835 GCA_963992075.1 uncultured Pseudomonadales bacterium
AATGATACGGCGACCACCGAGATCTACACCTCTCTATTCGTCGGCAGCGTCAGATGTGTATAAGAGACAGTCCCAAACTCGTGAAATACTAAAGATCACTCCCATCACGGCAGGCGCGATCAATAGCACATCCGTTGAAAATTTCATGACGTACAAACCGACGAGAAGGTACATGTAGCCCGCACCGACGCTCGGGGCCCCATAGGCAAAGACCGTTCTCCAAGGAACCCGTACAGACCGTTTTCCCACCGTTTCGGTCACGCGTTCCTGATGGTCAACCCACCATCGACCGGTAAGGCGACGCCAGTGACATAGCCAGCCGCCGGAAGAACCAAACTTAAGGTCATGTGAGCGACTTCCTCCGGATCCGCGTATCGCTTAAGGGCTACGCGCCGACGCGCATATTCTTGTTTTTGTTCTTCTGGTATCCCATCTGTTAGTCCCGTTCTTATGGGGCCTGGACAGATGCAATTCACCGTAATGTCTTCGGTTCCAAACTCTACAGCGAGCGAGCGTGTCAGACCGAGAACTCCCGTTTTAGCGGCACTGTATGCACTTGCATACTTGGTCGCGCCCAGGCCCTCGGTCGACGCAATATTGACGATCCGACCGCCCGTGGCTTCTCGCAAGAACGGCAAAGAGGCGCGAATCATACGCACGTGAGCCGTAAGTAGTACGTCCTGACCGCGCTGCCAGACAGTTTCATAATCGTCATCGTCCAACGATGCTCCTGCACCGATGCCCGCGTTGTTAATAAGGATGTCGATACCACCAAAGTGTTCAGCAATTTCGGGTACTACTCGCTCGATGGCTTCTATATCCGAAACATCTAGGAGCCAGCCTCGTACCGAGTATCCAACGGCGCTAATTTCGTCGACAACCTCGTCTAACGGTTCCTGATTGATGTCGGTGACGGCCACCAATGCTCCTTGTTCGGCGAACAAGGCCGCAGTAGACCGGCCCATGCCACTGGCCGCACCAGTGATGATAGCGACCTTCCCTTCAATTGAACGGCTAAGTTTGGTTAATTTCATTGCGTCCTCCCGCGACATCGATTATTCCCGATTCTCCTCTGATATACAGTTACGAGCGCAACTCACTTAAGGTTATTGCACACCACGCTTGTTCGGTTCGCACGCGACGCATAGAATGCGCCGTTTCGTGGCCTGAGGGTCGTTAGCTCAGTTGGTAGAGCACCGGGCTTTTAACCCGTTGGTCCTGGGTTCGAGCCCCAGACGGCCCACCACCACGCCACCGCGGAACCGCTTTTGGATTGGGCATCGCGAAACTTCGTCTTGAGAGTCCGCAACGGGCCCACGGGGCCCCGGTTTTCTGTGGACGATTTACCTTCAGCTAATCACTTAGAAGTCGTCGCCCAATCTATCGCAAACGCTCTTTTTTACGCCAATCATCACCGTATCAATACGTCGATTCGTATCGTCCTAGAAGGACCCCCTTGCCCACCGCGGGTGCTCACGTACCGCGGCGATTCTATTGGCGCAATCGGTGGCTTTGACGAGCGATCTATCGCCGCGTCCATACGGACCGCGCTTGCCCAAGGGATACATCTCGATCGTGACGAAACGATCATTTGCAATAACGGTATCGAAGTCACGCATCGTAATTTCGAATCCGTCATCAAGGCCGCGGCAATTCCTGGCTTTTATTACCTCGACAAGAAAGGGACCGATATACGAGCTGTCTCGTTCACTTCGCCCGCAATTTTCGTGATGAGCGATCACAAATCGATGCCGCGTAAGAGCCTCCGCTACTTGGCACGGCTCGGCGGTCTCCCAATTGCTTTAGGCCCCAAGACTGTTTTCGCGAGTCAATGT
>CAXDSX010000390.1:0-1791 GCA_963992075.1 uncultured Pseudomonadales bacterium
TTTCAAGCAGAAGACGGCATACGAGATCAGCCTCGGTCTCGTGGGCTCGGAGATGTGTATAAGAGACAGGCTCACGAAGATGGGACGTGACGTGGGGTTCGTTATGACAGCGAATGTCTTTGATGAACGTGTACCCTTCGACAACGCCCTGAAAAAAGTCCGGTACCACCATGACGGGCTCTTTGTCGACAGCAATCAGCAATACCGCAGGGCATACGGTAATGGGTGGCCAATGGTTTGAGTAGAATCCGGTGAAGTACCGAATGTTCAGTTCATCCCACATCACCAACACATCGAGATCCGCATCGGCCATCTCTTCTTTGATGCGTTGGATACGGTGATCGTATTCCGGCCTAGGGAAATCCGCGTACGGTGGCTGATCGCATAATCGTTCTACTTTGTTGAGCATCTTTGACCTAATTTATAGCAATAACTAACGCCGCTTTAAGCAAGCGCGAAGACTGCTGTACGACGACGTAACGCTAAAAGAAGTAGCGTAGTTGTACCCCATATCGTGCACCGCGCTCACGCCCGATACCACCTGCATCAAATACAGGAGCCAAGCTTCTGCTTAGAAAGCTGAAAGCATTGGTGTGTTGCCGTCGTTCATCCGTCACATCGCGCCCATAAACCGCCACTTCCCAATTACCATCCATCGGGACAACCGCTATGCGCAGGTCAATGCGGCTCCACTCATCAGCCTCGCTCAGTGGATCCCCGCCGACTCCAGCAATACTGAAGCCGTCGCTCCAAACCATATTAGCGCTAACGCTGACGTTAAATTCGTTCCCGCCGAAGCGATACTCCGGTTGCACGTTTACCTTCCAATCCGGTGCGTACGGAAGCGTTACACCACTCGCGTCATACGCTAACGCTCCAGGATTATCAGGATGGTACTGACACTTGCCTATCGGCCCGATTTTTGTTTCGAGCGTATTACAGTTAGGCCCGAAGTAATCGTCGTATTGCGCCTCACTCACCGCGCCCGAAAAGCCGACAGAGAAGTTGTCGGTCACAGCCCAACGGCCATCGAACTCAAAACCCTTGGAATGCGCTGCCGCAGCATTTTGGGTCTCGAAGGCGGCCGTGTCCGGATTCAAGATAGTGACCTGAAGATCTGTGAAGTCCGTGTTGTAGTACGACGCGTTCAATAACAATCTGCCATCGAACAGCAGCCCTTTAACACCTATTTCGAAACCCTCTGCCACCTCATTGTCATAGGTAAAAGGATTCGCAACGGCACCACCGATCGGCGGTGATTTGACGAATCCACCGGCCTTTAGTGCTTCCGAGTATTTCGCGTAAACCATGACGGCATCAGACGCCTCCCACTGGAAACCAATTTCTGGGAGAAAATCGCTCGTGTCGACTCTTCCCGATACCGGCGGTCCGGAGGGAGAAAGTGCTTCGTACGCGGTGCCACCAGTAGGCAGGCGCGCCAACATTGGGTTCTCAATGCCGGTTTTGTCGATGCTTTGACGCCGACCGCCAACGTTGATCCGGAACCTATCGGACACATTCCAGGTCGTGCTAAAAAAGAAAGCGGTCCATTTAGAGTTTTCGACTAGCGGGCCGCCATAGCTGATTGCCGAGTATCCTGCATTAGCGGGATTGGGCGGAGCCCCAAAAAGAAACGCCGGAATGTCAAACGTCCAGGGTAGATGCACTTGAATCGAAGTTGTCAGATCATGCTCCTGATCATACGCACCCACCATCCAAGAGCTGTCTCTTATACACATCTCCGAGCCCACGAGACCGAGGCTGATCTCGTATGCCGTCTTCTGCTTGAAA
>CAXDSX010000391.1:0-1764 GCA_963992075.1 uncultured Pseudomonadales bacterium
TCATTTGAGCGGGAGGCAACCCGATCCAATGACCGATTCGAGCGCTGATTGGGTTTCGGCAACCGGTGCCGCAGGCACGGTGGTTGTCTTCGAAGGTCGGGTTTGGCACTCGACCGGGGTCAATCGGAGCAGCCGTCCTCGGATCGGTTTAACGACCAACTTTTGCGCCCCACAATTTCGTCAACAAGAAAATTTTATGTTGGGTACGTCTCCCGAAGTATTGGCCGAAGCATCGGATGAATTACTCGCATTGATTGGCTTCAAACCTTGGCAGGGTTATGGTGGATACGAAGGTCATTACGATTGGGTTAGACGCGGCGAGTATGCGTTGGGAGAATTGACGCCAAAATGAGCGAGATTTCGGATTATTTACCAGGACGATTGGGCCGTAACGACGCCACTTTAGAGACCGATGAACGAGCTGATCCAAGGATAGTTCAGGTCCTGTTGGCAGCGCGCGGTTTAGCGCCCGGAGTGGATGAAATCGATCCCAAAGCAAGTTACGAAGACTGTCTAGCCTATTGTGCAGCGTTTGAAGACGCGGCAGCTGCGGGAAATGCAATGCTTTCGGCCAACCTTGCTGCACTTGAGTCCGTTGAGACATCGAAAGAAATTGTCCGCGGTGTCGACGGCAATCAAATTCAGCTCTACATCCATCGACCTAGAAAACGGGGGCGACGAGTTCCCGGTATCGTCCACATTCACGGTGGCGGCATGGTGCTCATGGGTGCGACGGATCCCATGTTCGTGCGCTGGCGTGGTGCATTGGCCGAATTGGGCATGGTCGTTATTGGTGTGGAGTTTCGGAATGGTGGTGGCCGCTTGGGGAATCATCCGTTCCCAGCAGGACTCAACGATTGTGCAAGTGCGGTTCAGTGGGCGGACTCAAATCGCGACGCTTTAGGTATTTCGTCGATTGTGATTTCTGGAGAGTCGGGCGGAGGGAATCTATCGCTTGCGACTGCTCTTAAAGCCAACAAAGAAGGTTGGATAGATCAAATTGCTGGGGTATATGCCTGTTGTCCGTATATATGCGGACAATACGCAAACCCTCCCAAGACTTTACTTTCTCTGAGGGAAAATGACGGGTATGTGCTGTCGTGTAAGCAAATGGCCGCCCTTGTCAAAGTCTACGACCCTGCTAATGAACACGGCACGAATCCATTAGCTTGGCCGTATCATGCCCAAAGAGATGATCTAGAAGGACTGCCGCCTCACGTCATTTCAGTTAATGAGCTGGATCCCTTGCGAGACGAAGGGCTCGCCTATTATCGAAAGCTCCTATCCGCGGGGGTTTTAGCCGTAGGCCGGACGGTTCATGGGACGCCGCATGCGGGAGACCTTTCTTATCCGGACATCACGCCCGAGATCTATCGTGATTCGTTGGCATCAATTAACGGTTTTATATCGGCACTCTGATCATTTGACTCCGATCCAGAATTCTCGAATCGAATTGGCTCTTGATCGAAGATCGATCGTTAGGGATCACAAGCAACCTTGGCCTAGCGTGCTACGAAATCGGTATTTTAGATGTCCCTGGTACGCTTCCGGTGAAACGCTCGTTCCGCAGGTAGGTTGAGTTGGCTAGTACGTGGCATCACGGGTTGATCGCGAGATGGTGGGATGAATTTAATCGTGATTGGCGCGGTTCCGAGATTGAGTATTTTAAGAACGTTATTGAACGGTCTGGGCACTGTCTCTTATACACATCTGACGCTGCCGACGAATAGAGAGGTGTAGATCTCGGTGGTCGCCGTATCATTA
>CAXDSX010000392.1:0-1756 GCA_963992075.1 uncultured Pseudomonadales bacterium
ACCCCAACGAATCGCGCGAAGTTACGTGGCTGCCGCCACTAAAGATCTATGGCTTACGACGGATCTCAGCTCACCAAACGAAACCATTCGCAGGGCGGCAATGTATGGGTTAGCCGCTTGCGGAGAATTTGGCATTGAACCGGCGTTGATAGCATGTACAAACGATCACTGGGGCGTCCGAAAATCCGCCGCCTTCGTTCTTGGCGAAATCGCTATGTATCGAGACGACGTCGTTACCACCCTTGCCACAATCGTAAAAGACGACATAAATGACGAAGTCCGTGCAGCAGCCCTGACCTCCATCAGTCGCATTGCACGCAAGAATCTCTGCACCAACCCCACGATCATCGACGCGTTGATCGATGCAATCGTTCCTGGCGTCGACCTCGTGATCGAAATCGGCCGAAGCAAGATACCGATGAACCGAGTTCAACAAGCCACGGCTCTAAGCATTCTAACCATCGCCACCGAAGCCATCGAGATCAACTTCACCGACCAACCATTGGAACGACTCGCTGACATCGCGGTAGAAATGGCTTATCGAGGCAATGATCGCTATGCGGCAGGTACGGCAATCGAAACAGCGAAACGCCTTGCCGAAGCGGGGGTAAACACGGCGATCTCGGCCACCCTGAGTATACTGTCTTTGGATCGTTGGACCCCATCACCGGAGGTCCGGTCTGTAATACGGTAAATGTTGTCAAGTCATATGCCCGACAACCAACCCATCTCCAAAGCCACCACGCTCACTGGTACCCGAGGCGGATCGACGTGTGGACCTCAAAGGATCATTCAGCCGTGATAAGTTAGGGACTAGAGCCATAGGAGAACGTCATGAGCGAAGCGACCCGACCCGAACCCAGTGTTGGTAAACAATTGCCCAACAAGAAGTTTTCCGTCACCGACGCGTTACTCAACGACTACTTCGAAGGCCTTGATTTGGAACGAGCCAACTTCGACGCCGGCGACATTCCCGTACCAACCATGATAGCGACAGATGCAGATAACTATTTCGGTGAGTCCGCGTTCAGCCAACTACGCGGCCACCTCTGGATGCGACAGGAATGGACCTTCCACAAGCCGATGCAAGCGGGAGCCCATTACCAAACGAAGGCCTATATTGAGAACATCTACAAGAAACGAAATCGTACGCTGGTCAATACGGCGATTAGAATGCAGGACTCATCGGGCGATAACGTCCTGACGACTAACCATCATCAATCGTTCCTCTTGGACGAACCCGTCGACCAAGTCGAGTTTCGTGATCCCAGCAAAAAGCAAGGCGCAAGAAAATTCGTCGTACCCGAAGGAACACGTCTCAAGGGCTTCGAAAAAACAATCACTCTGGAAATGTGCGGCCAGTATTTTCACGGGAGTAAGAGCTACCACACGGACAAGCAGGCCTCGCTCGAATTGGGGTTTCATGACGTAGTAGTCGGCGGTCGAATGACGATGGCATATATCGGCCATCTTCTGGAAATTAACTATGGGGATCGTTGGTTCACCACAGGAAAGCTGGACGTAAAATTCACCAATCCGTGTTGGCCAAACGACCTTATTTCAATTCAGGGTGTCTCTAGTGGACCCATGGCTGAGGATACATCGCGCGAGGCTATCTTCGCTTGGATCGAGAAAGACGATGGGACCGTTGTCCTCATCGCGAACGCGAGCGTTGCAGCCGACTAAAAGAGGTTCTCCGTATTTCGGAGAATGAAGTTCGTGCGATACTGGTCGAGGATATCGCCCAGGGCTAACA
>CAXDSX010000393.1:0-1743 GCA_963992075.1 uncultured Pseudomonadales bacterium
AGACAGGATCCCACGTCATAGGGTTCGATCATGTTGAGCATTTGAATCAGCAGGACCCCGCCCGAGGAAGGAGGTGGCATCGACACCACCGTGTATCCTCGATAGCTGCCGATGACGGGTTCCCGCCACACGGATCGGTACGTTTTCAGGTCTTCAAGGCTAACGAGGCCGCCATGACGCCGCATTTCACGCACGAGCAGATCGGCCGTGTCGCCTTCATAAAATCCAGCGCGGCCCTGGTTAGCAATGCGCGTTAGGGTCCGAGCCAAATCGGGCTGCTTCCATAGATCGCCAGCAAGGTATTGCGATCCATCGGACTTCAAAAAGGTTGCGCGACCGGCCGGAAACCGACCCAACCGTTCCGACCGTTGAGCAAATTGACGTGCGATATCGGCGGGTAAAGGAAACCCGTCCCGTGCCAACGCAATCGCATCCGCAAGTACCCGGGCACGCGTTAAGAAACCGTACCGCTCTAGTGCCGCGAGTAGCCCATCGACACTGCCGGGAACACCCACCGCTTTGTGGGTATTCCGCGACAATCCCGGAATGATGTCCCCGTTGACATCGAGGTACATATCTCGGCTCGCGTCAATGGGCGCTTTCTCGCGATGGTCGTTAACGACCTGAGTCCCATCGGCAAGGCAGATCACCATGAACCCGCCGCCACCAAGATTGCCAGCAGATGGGTGAGTCACGGCCAGGGTAAACGCCGTGGCGACCGCGGCATCAACTGCGTTGCCCCCCTCTTTCAAGATTGTTAGACCGACGTTGCTCGCGATCTGCGAACGCGACACCACCATGCCGGATTTGCCGTAGACGGTGTCAGCGGCACTAACATGTAATGTACCGAGGCACACTATTAGGGTGCGGAGGAAACTCGACGTGTTCACGGTAAGCACCCGGTCCAAACATTCGGAGGTCGATTCTCTCCTAGTACAAAACGTATCGTCAAAAAGGTTCCCTTCAGAACAATAGGTCGAGGCGGCTTACGCGACCCGCGCCTTGGCAAAGTCTATGAATTGCATCGCACATCGACGCACAATGGACGACAAGTACCGGACCAGGAGAACGTCGAATGCCGAGCACAACCAACGAAGGGGTCGAACTCTATTTCGAACTGCATGGAAATTCGGAATCGTCTCAAGGGGCTTTGGTTTTTGCGCACGGTGCCGGGGGCAATGCCGCGAGTTGGTGGCAACAAGTGCCTGCCTTTAGCGACGCTTACCAGGTTCTGGTGTTCGACCACCGCGGCTTTGGTCGGTCAGTTTGTCCCCCCGAACACCAAAACGCACTGCATTTCGAAACCGATCTACTGGCCATTTTGGACGCCGCCGAGATCGACTCCGCCACCATCGTCTGCCAATCCATGGGCGGTTGGACCGGTGTGCGTGCTGCGGTGTCTCATCCCGAACGTGTCCGTGGCGTCTTTCTGGCCAACACGCCAGGGGCGGTTCAGACCCAGGCCGTCGCCGACAACTGGGCCCAACTCACCAAACGCATCACCGAAGGGGGCGGGCTTATTCATCGTGCGATCAGCGAGCCGTTCGCGTTGGAATACCCTGATCGCGCCCTCTTGTACCAGCAGATTGCAGCATTCAACACGGGAGCGGCGCCTAATCTTCGCGGCGATGACGTCGGGATATCGCCAGCCCAAGTGTTGGATAGCAAGGCTGTCTCTTATACACATCTGACGCTGCCGACGAATAGAGAGGTGTAGATCTCGGTGGTCGCCGTAGCATTAAA
>CAXDSX010000394.1:0-1727 GCA_963992075.1 uncultured Pseudomonadales bacterium
TTTTTCAAGCAGAAGACGGCATACGAGATCAGCCTCGGTCTCGTGGGCTCGGAGATGTGTATAAGAGACAGAGATGGCATTGTCCACCGAAACCGAGGTTGACGAGCGCAACCCCTGCTTCGCGTGCAGCGACGGCCGGCCAGATCAATGCTGGTTGTTCCGCCTCCATGCAGTGGCTAATCGAACTGCCGTAATGGATCCAGCGGTTGCGTTCGTCAATCGTTGCTGATCGGATATGTTTGCCGTCGTCAACGACGAGTTCGCGCAACTCGATAAAGGCGTTGTGGGGCAACCAGATTTCGCATGTTTTGTCGTCTTCGGGAAGATCGTTGAACCAAACGGTATCGGGTTCACCCCGGATAAGACGGTAACCCATCGGTTCTTTGACGTCGGCGACAATGGTATTACCAGCGTGCGAGCTTGCCGACCAAAGTTCCCCCTGGCATTCGAGATTTAGATTGATGCTGCGGCGTTCTTTTGGCGAAGGCGCAATGTTGGAAGCTAAAAAATGGAGCCCCACGTTTTTCGAATTGGTGCTGAAACGAAGTCGCACGCCGGACGGCATTCGCAGCATAGCGTCCATCCCGTCAGGCACTTGCGAGCGTGTCCATGCAGGCAAGCGCCTGGGGGCGATACCCGATTCTCGTTGATCGAAATCGAGCGCTCCAACAACATCGACTGTGTCATTAACCGCGTCCTTTATCTCAACGCGATTCAATGGCGTTGGCGGCCCATTGTCGGTGTTACGTGCGACGGGGCGGTGTCCATCAAGGTCGCAATTTTCACGGCATTCCCTTTAGCCGGTTCCCAGTCTAAGCCGGCGGTTGCTCCCTCTCTATTGGATCGCGATAACGATAGTACTTGAACCGCGCCGAATTTTTAGGACGACGGTTGCGCTCACGTTTTCCAATACGTTGGCGAGGTCATCCACGCTGTCAACATTGCGGTTGTTTACTGCTTGAACAATGTCGTTTTGACGTAATCCGCTGCGTGCGGCGGGACTACCGGACTCGACCGTGGTCACGAGCACACCGTCCACCTGTCCATGCTGCGGGTGGTTTGGAGGAATGTTGGTGAATTCGGCGCCCTTCAGCTTCTCTATCTTCGTCCCGCCGGCCAACATCGTGGCCCCCGGTTCGCCTACTTTCGCGTTGATGGATTGTTGTTTGCCCTCACGGATGATCTTCAAGTTAACGTCGTCGTCTACCCGCTTCATACCGATGCGGTTACGTAGATCACCGGCGGTGTCGATTGGTGTGCCGTCAACGGCAATGACGACGTCGCCGGCCAACAGACCTGCGGCCTCCGCGGCAGAATCTTCGACGACTTGGTTGATGAGCGCTCCGTTTTCCACGTCTAAATCGAGAGCTTCGGCTAGCGCAGGTGTCACGGTAGTGATCATGACGCCGAGAACACCACGTTTTACACCACCGAATTCGACCAGCTGACCAACGATGCCTTTGGCGATTTTTGCTGGGATTGCAAAGCCGATGCCGACGTTTCCGCCGCTAGGTGCGATGATCGCGGTATTGATTCCAATTAAATTCCCATCAAAGTCAATTAGCGCGCCGCCTGAATTACCCGGGTTGATAGGAGCATCGGTCTGGATAAAGAACCTGAAGTCAGATACTCCTTCTGCCGTCCGTGCCAGCGCAGATACAATGCCACTGGTTACCGATTGCCCAACGCCAAATGGGTTGCCGATAGCGAGCACTAGATCTCCGACT
>CAXDSX010000395.1:0-1696 GCA_963992075.1 uncultured Pseudomonadales bacterium
AATGATACGGCGACCACCGAGATCTACACCTCTCTATTCGTCGGCAGCGTCAGATGTGTATAAGAGACAGATGGCGGCATGGCTCGTCACGGCGGAGGGGCTTTCTCCGGTAAAGATCCTTCCAAAGTCGACCGTTCAGCGGCTTATGCGAGTCGTTACGTCGCAAAAAACATCGTCGCCGCAAAACTCGCAGCGCGTTGTGAAATTCAAATCAGTTACGCCATTGGCATAGCAGAACCGACCTCAATCAGCGTTGAAACATTTGGTACCGGGGTTGTTTCAGACGACCGGATCGAACAGTTAATTCGCGAACACTTTGATCTTCGTCCAAGAGGGCTCATCGCAATGCTCAATCTCAAGCGTCCGATCTACCAAAGTACGGCAGCCTACGGACATTTTGGGCGTACCGAAGACCAATTCACTTGGGAAAGAACTGACCGCGCCGAAATGTTAGCAAACGCGTAGGTCACCCGGTGTCTCAGCCACAGATCAGTTACGAGTTTTTTCCGCCGCACACGTTAGCCGGTAAGGCCAAACTAATTGAAACCGCCACGGCGCTTAAGATAACTAACCCGGCTTATTTTTCCGTGACCTATGGAGCAGGTGGCAGTACCCGAACGCGCACTTTCGAAACCGTGGTGGGACTCATGGAGAAAGGGATGACAACTGCGCCCCATCTGTCCTGGGGCGACGACTCGGAAAGTAGCATCCTGTCTTTGATAGAAAAGTATCGACAGCTCGGAGTTACCCGTATCGTTGCACTGAGAGGAGATCCGACTTCAGGTATCAGTTCGGTCGTCCGAATTCGTCGCGCGCAGTCCCTGGTTAACCTAATACGTCAACACTTCGGCGATACCTTCATCATCCATGTAGCCGCGTATCCAGAAACACATCCCGATGCCTTGTCACCGGAAGACGATATCCGCTTTTTACGCGAGAAAATTGAATCCGGCGCTGACACGTGCATCACACAGTATTTTTTTAATGCGGACAGTTACTTTTACTTCATCGACCGCTGCCGCTCGCACGGGATCGAAACGCCGATCGTTCCCGGCATCATGCCGATTACGAATTACGAAGGCCTGGTAAAGTTTTCAGATGGATGTGGAGCAGACCTTCCCCGTTGGATTCGTACTCGTCTAGCGCATCTGGCCAACCAACCCGGAGAATTACTCGAGTTCGGTATCGAAGTCGTCACCAACCTGTGCGAACGCCTTCTTTCTGGCGGGGCTCCTGGTATCCACTTCTACACACTCAATAAACTACACGCTAGTGTCCGGATAGCGCAGAATTTGGGCTTGGGTTGAAGCGTCTCTTCATTGATCCACAAGAAATACGGCTCAGCCCAAGCGCTCGTCTCTCACTGAACCCGTATAGTTCAAGCTACTTGGTGCGCGTTTTGCGTCTGCAGGTCGGAAATTCATTACTTTGTTTCGACGGGTTCGGACAAGAATACCCGGCACAACTGGCTATCGCGGATTCACGAGCCGCCACGCTTCAACTGGGTCCTTTATCCCGTTCTGTCCCCACTCCAGCGCCACGTCTTGTTCTGTTAATCGCGCTTATCAAACATCGGATCGAAGCGGTAGTTCAACAGGCTACCGAACTCGGTGCGCCCCATATCACTGTGGTTAACGCGGATCGGTCCCAAGCGCGACCACCTAAGTCCGAACGCCTCGAAAACGTTATACGCCAC
>CAXDSX010000396.1:0-1675 GCA_963992075.1 uncultured Pseudomonadales bacterium
TTTTTTCAAGCAGAAGACGGCATACGAGATCAGCCTCGGTCTCGTGGGCTCGGAGATGTGTATAAGAGACAGATCGCTATCTTCCTGGAATAACGCCTCAAGCTTGGCCTTCGCAACCGCGTCCGGATCAACCGCTACCGCGGGAATGTCATCGTCGTCAGACGTTTCTTCGCCACCAAAAAGATCGCTCAATTCCTTGCGCGCACTCGCATCTTTAGCGCCGGTGAGCGAGTCGTACGTCCCGAAAGCTGGCCGAAAAAAATCACAAAAGTTTGCGTTCTCCTTATTGATCGGGGGATCGGCTCGATCGTCCGCGCAGGTAATGGTGTCACGTGGTCGATATTGGCGGCAAAGGCGACAACAGTGCAGGCTTTCGAAGCATTCAGGGCAGTTATTGTGCCGCGTAATCGGGCGCGGTAACGCGTCCAGAGACGAACCGCAATTCCAACATTCCAGCTCTGCCATGGGTCGAACCAGCGCAGACCCGGTTAACGTCCTGAAAATTCGGGTTTACGTTTCTCCACAAACGCTTTCACACCCTCTTGAAAGTCTTCCGAATTGAAGAGACCGTTCAGGTGGACCATCAGGTGGTCGACCGCGGTGTCGTAACTTTCTTCCAACCCCATCCGCATCATGCGTTTGGTCGTTTGCACTGCCATCGGTGCGTTGTCCGCAATTTCGTTAGCCCATTGCATGGCGGTGTCCATCAGCTCGTCGTTCGGAACAACCGCATTAAAGAGCCCGAGATCAAGAGCTTCTTGAGCATCGATGGTGCGAGCTCGATAGTAAAGTTCTGCCGCCTTCGCCCACCCGATCAAGCGCGGCAACAACCAAGTTCCACCGCTTTCGGGGACAACGTTTCGTTTTGCTGTCACCGCCGCCATTTTGGCAGACTCGCTCGCAATCCTGATATCAGCGAGTAGGGTGATGTCCATGCCGTACCCTGCTGCCGCGCCATTGACGGCGCAGACTACTGGCGTGTCTATGTTCCACATGACGTTAATGGGCGCGTCTCGCAAATCAAACAACTGCCGCGGGCGGTTCTGACCCTTCGTTGCGTTGTCACTGCTGCCAATCCCGCCTTCGCCGACGGCGATCAGATCAAGTCCTGAACAAAATCCTCGGCCGGCACCCGTCAGGACGATGCAGCGTGTGTCAGGATCCTTGTTCGCTTCAACCATCTTGCTGGAAAGTTCACCCAGCATGTCCCGGCTGATCGCGTTAAGACGTTCCGGTCGATTCAACGTCAAGACCGCAACCCGGTCACGTTGTTCTACTAAGAGTTCGTCGGTGTTCGAGGCACTCACCGTCATCGGTTTCTTCCCATCGCTCAACAAGACATGGGAGGCTAGCCCCTGGCTCAAGCGAAGTCCATGCCCAGGCTAGTCGCCCATTCGAGATATCGGCCAGAACTCAAGATGCATAACCCTCACGCGTCTTACGTTCGTTCGTTCGACGGGGCCGAGGAAGCTCGGTCCCGCTAATCGGTTAGGTCGTGAAACGATGATGTCGCACGGTTTCAGCCAGCCCCCCACGCGATCAAGTCGGATTGAATACCTTCGCGCCCTTATACGTATACGGATATTCAATCCCGTCATGCCAATATCTGTCTCTTATACACATCTGACGCTGCCGACGAATAGAGAGGTGTAGATCTCGGTGGTCGCCGTATCAT
>CAXDSX010000397.1:0-1668 GCA_963992075.1 uncultured Pseudomonadales bacterium
TTTTTCAAGCAGAAGACGGCATACGAGATCAGCCTCGGTCTCGTGGGCTCGGAGATGTGTATAAGAGACAGTTCCTCGACCGATTGACCGGCTTTTGCCCAGCCAGAAAACCCCTCTTCAAGGTGGGCCACGTCTTGGTAACCCATGTCCAACAATGCCCTTGCCGCAAAAGCGGATCGCCCACCGCCCGCGCAGAACAAGACGGTGCGTTGTTCCTCCGTAAAGTAATTTCGGAAATAGGGACTGGCAGGGTCTGCCCAAAATTCGAGCATGCCTCGAGGTGCATGGATTGCGCCGGGAATGGTGCCTAAATCGATTTGTTCCTGAATTTCGCGAATATCGAGTAGAAGCGGTGGTTTTGGTTCGGCAAGTTCTTTTGCCAGCGCTTCGATGCTTAGGTTTTCGATGGTTTGCTTGAGTTCGTCGACCGATTCAAAAATGGGTTTGATGGCCATCGTCGTCTCCCAGGGATCTAACACCAGTGTAACCCGTTATCCGACGGCTTGAATTGCAGACGATTGGCCGTGAAGATCGTCATTCGTGGCAGACGGTGTAACGGTGTGGCGGAAACTTTTGCAGAGATAGACGGCTTACCGAACTTTAGCGGTATTGACGTTGATGAGATCGAGGAAACAATCAAACAATTGTTGGCGTCTAATCGGGAAGAGATCGAAGGAATCGTTGACCGCTCAGGTGACGACCCCACTTGGGAGATCTTCGTGGCACCACTTGAGGAGATTGATGATCGCTTAACGAAAGCCTGGGGACCAATTGCTCACCTAAACGCAGTCGTCAGCACCGAAGCGCTGCGGGCGGCTCACGACGGATGTTTAGTGGCGTTGACGCAGTATTCGACTGAACTCGGGCAATCTCAGCCGCTTTACGACGCATACAAGAACTTACGCTCGAGCAAAGCGTATGACGACAAACTATCCGCACCACAGAAGAAAGTTGTAGATAACGCCTTGCTTGATTTCGAGTTGTCCGGGGTGGCTCTTGATAAACAAGCGAAGAAGCGATTTGCCGATATCTGCGAACGTCTTGCCGTTCTCGCAAGTGAATTTCAGAACAACGTGCTTGACGCATCGGATGCCTGGACTCGACATTTCGATACGTCGGATTCATTGGAGGGTCTGCCGGACGTTAATTTGGCGATCGCGGCTGAGGCGGCACGAGTACGAGGCCTCAGAGGCTATCTGGTAACACTGGAAATGCCTTCCTATGCGGCCATTATGGATCACGCGGACGATCGGGAGTTACGGCGCGAAGTACACGAGGCCTACGTCACACGAGCATCGGACAGAGGGCCTCATGCGAATAGCTTTGATAACACCGAGATCATGATCGAAACACTGACGCTACGTCATGAAAAGGCACAACTCCTGGGATATAGCAATCACGCTGAGTTGTCGGTGGCGAAGAAAATGACGAATGATCCTGGCGAGATCGAAGGGTTCCTCGAGAAGCTTCTCGAAAAGGCGTTACCGAAGGCGCACGAAGATCTCGAAGAACTTTCAGGCTTCGCGCGTGAAAAGTTCGGAATCGGCGAGATCCGTCCGTGGGACACACGGTTTTTGTCCGAACAACTACGACAAGAGACGTACGCGATTTCTGAAGAAGAATTGCGTCCGTATTTTCCCATGGAGAAAGTACTCACGGGAATGTTCG
>CAXDSX010000398.1:0-1662 GCA_963992075.1 uncultured Pseudomonadales bacterium
GTACATAACGCTCCTGCGCTTCGTTACACCACAACTCCATTGGCGACATCCCGGAATCGGCGTTGGGGATGGCTTGGAGATCGATAAGGCCTCCCCGGTTCGCATCATTGACGAGTTCGGGTATTGCATTTGAAAGACCTCCTGCACCCACGTCGTGAATGAGGCGGATAGGATTTTGCGGACCTAATGCTACGCATCGGTCAATGACCTCCTGGCAACGCCGCTGCATCTCCGCGTTATCTCGTTGCACGGACGCAAAATCCAATTCGCTCGAGGACGTACCCGAACCTACGCTGGAGGCAGCGCCCCCGCCAAGCCCAATCAACATCGCTGGTCCACCCAATACGATCAACCGAGCGTGGACAGGAATATCGTCGGCATCGATATGGGAGCCCCGGATACTACCGAGCCCTCCGGCAATCATGACGGGCTTGTGGTACCCCCACTCGGAGGATGCGTCTAAACGCTGTTCGAATGTGCGAAAGTAGCCGCATATTGCGGGGCGCCCAAATTCGTTATTGAAAGCCGCCGCACCTACCGGTCCTTCCAGCATGACTTGGAGCGCTGAAACAATTCTTTCCGGCCTCCCAAAACTCGTTTCCCACGGTTGCAAGTCGCCCGGAATTTCTAGGTGCGACGTGGTGAAACCACAAAGTCCGGCTTTTGGTTTGGATCCTCGACCAACCGCACCCTCATCGCGAATCTCCCCGCCAGAACCCGTTGCGGCACCCGCGTACGGCGCAATGGCCGTTGGATGATTATGCGTTTCCACTTTCATCACGATGTGAGCTGGTTCTTTTACAACCCGGTAAACCTGATCTTCCGCGTCCGGGAAAAAAAGTGCGACGACGGGGCCCTCGATCACCGCCGCGTTGTCGGAATATGCAGAAAGAATCCCTTTCCCGTTAATACTGCGATGAGTGTTTCGAATCATCTGGAACAAAGACTGTTGCTGACTTACTCCGTCAACTTGCCAGGTCGCGTTAAATATTTTGTGTCGACAATGTTCGGAGTTGGCCTGTGCAAACATCATCAGTTCGACGTCGGTCGGGTTTCGACCCAAACCGGCGTATGCCGCGACCAGGTATTCGATCTCATCTTCTGATAGTGCCAACCCCAAACCCACATTGGCTTCAGACAACGCTACATGGGGCTCACCCGAGAGATCGATTTCGCCTAGTAACCCGGGCGTGGGCCGATCGAAGAGGCCAGAGAACGCTTCGTCGTCAATGACCGTCTCCGTCATCCGATCGTGCAATGCTGAAACGTAGCGATCGTCGGTCGCGTCTACGTACCATCGAATGCCCCTTTCGACACGAAGAATTCCCCGGATACCTACCAGGCGAAAGATATCGGTTGCTTTACTCGACCATGGCGATGTCGTCCCAATTCGCGGAATCACGACACAATAGGGTTTACGAGTATGTCCAAGGCGGGTACGCGACGGCCCGTAGTCCAGAAGCGTCATGATCACTTCCCGTGTCTCATCTGGAAAAGGCTCTGCCGCGTGCAGGAAATGGACGTATTCGGCATCAAGCTCTCCCACCGAATCGTCGATCGCGTGCAAACGATTACGTACCTTGTCTAGCTGTCTCTTATACACATCTCCGAGCCCACGAGACCGAGGCTGATCTCGTATGCCGTCTTGTGCTTGAAAAAAAA
>CAXDSX010000399.1:0-1655 GCA_963992075.1 uncultured Pseudomonadales bacterium
GGCATACGAGATCAGCCTCGGTCTCGTGGGCTCGGAGATGTGTATAAGAGACAGAATATCACATTCGTCAGTCGGTCGCACAAACTTGATGTTTCGATCTTGAGCCCGATCCATACTCAGCCTGTTGACCTCGACCGTAAGACTTTGGACAAGTGCATCAAGGCTCCCCGATACCAATTTATCGTCGGAGTCAGACGCCGCCGATCGGCGGCCGAAACAACCGAGCGCACCAGCCGCGACGGATCGTACGTAGATAGACCTGTCACTGCGTAGGATCTCGATAAGTCGATCGAGCACGGGTTGATTCAGATGGCCCGCATCTCCGAGCCCAAACACACCAGCCTTTCGTATCCATTTAATGTCCGACGTAGTCGCCTCCAGAAACGCGGGTGTCGCGTCGCCACCCGAAGCAACTAGGCCGTACGTGGCCGCGCGCCTCACACTCTCTCGATCGCTATACAAGCCCTCGACTAAGATTTGGTGCGCGTTCGCTCGATACGGCGGCGCGGCAAGTCGGTATGCCGCACCTATTCGCTGAGGTTCTGCCCCCTCACCCTCCAAATGGAGCTGTGTACGTAGTTGGTCGAGTCCTTTGATCGAATTGTCTCGTTCAGAGGATTCCTGCTCATGACGACCGGCAGATGTTAGCCCGGTTCGAATCCACCGATCATGGTATTGCCAAACAATCGCGGTGTTTGAATCGATAGTGGAACGGTCGACGCTCATGCGTGATTCGGCAGCGGAATCGCCCCACCACGATTTTTTTTCGTCAATATTCTCGTCGGTCCTCACCGGATCGGTGGTGCGAAACAACCAAAACCGCCACATGAATCTCGGCCTTTCTTTCCAGGTTGCCCAGTCGTCACGCCGATGATTGCCGCGGTGGAATAGGTTGTGTGAATAAAGCACCACACTACCTGCACGGAGCGGGGCTACCTCAAAGGTTTCCACGAGCGGCCACCGGGTGTTTGTGACCGCGTCTCTCATACGAACATCGTGGTCGGTACGCCGATGAATAATGTCGTCTCGGTCATAGACGGAATTCGGACCACTAATCGGGGTGCGTTCCATGCCGTTTAGTTGGTAGCCAAAGTCCAGATGATCGGCACCTGCAAAATTTTCGTGGTTCTCATCGTGATTAAACGTCCAATATTGCGAGTAAGGGATTATCGCCGTAGGTCCCATGTCTTCCTGAACGGGTTGAGGGTAATAAAGGAGTTCGGCCTGAATAGCTTGATGGTGGCGCTGTTTTCTTCCGTTATAAGGACCGTTGTCGTCTTTATGCCAATGTTGATCATTCGAACCGCTCACAAAAGGTGCGTTGTGGGTGTACGGCACGATCGCCCAGTTTTCACCCAAAATAAGGTTGCATGCTGTCACCAAACCAGGAGCGTTGATAACCTCTAGCACTTCGGGGATTCGACTCGTGGTCACCGATTCTCTGGCTCGAAAGATTTCTTTTTCTTTCGTGTAGATGCGGTCATGGATATCGATACCGATACCGAGCTCTTCCGGCGGCAATACGATTACTCCACGAGTGACGAAGTCTCGAATTATTTGATCTTCGTCGGTGAGACTTGACGCTATAGGGAGAGACGACACGGCCATCTGAAGCTAGTGCCCGGAACTAACGGTTTGTACCATGAGACTCATGT
>CAXDSX010000400.1:0-1612 GCA_963992075.1 uncultured Pseudomonadales bacterium
TCTATTCGTCGGCAGCGTCAGATGTGTATAAGAGACAGTCCCTGACCCAAACGAATATTCTTAGTTCGTTGGGAACATGCTGCCAAGAATACTTCTGGGGCAGACGAATGCGAGTACTCTTCCAAAAAATGGTGTTCCACTTCCCAGGCGTAATCGATACCCAATCGATCGGCTACTTCAACTTGCT
Source organism: uncultured Pseudomonadales bacterium (assembly GCA_963992075.1). Taxonomy (GTDB): domain Bacteria; phylum Pseudomonadota; class Gammaproteobacteria; order Pseudomonadales; family Azotimanducaceae; genus UBA11889. The sequence continues at coordinate 188 of CAXDSX010000400.1, forward strand.
CTAGAGCATCGTTAAAAAGTTTCTGCTCATCTCCTTCATTCCAAGGCCGGGGTAATTGATGCTCATAAAAAATACCGAATTTCATAGTAGGCGGACCATATTCCTTCGTTTGTGAATCTAGTCAATCTGATCGGCCCACCAAATTCAAGCGCTAGACACAAATTGCTTGCGTCTTGGTCGATTGGTTTTCACTAGATAAACTAACGAACGTTCGTTTTAAACACAGAGGATTTCGGTGCCGCGTTCAACTCTAGTCAGGAAAGAAATCGTTAGACACCTTTGCGACATATTCAGATCTCATGGTTACGAAGGAACGACCATGGCGGTGTTATCGCACGCCACGGGTCTGCAGAAGGCTAGCCTTTATCACCACTTTCCGGGTGGCAAGAACGAAATGCTGGAAACGGCAGTACTCGCAACGATCGTTGAGCTTGAACGTCGAGTATTTCGCTTTCTAGAGACCAACGGCGACGCCGCCGACCGCATCGGTCAAGTACTCGAAGGATTCGACGTGTATACAAATGGAGGACGCCGAAGCTGCTTGCTCGCCGTCATCGCACAAAGTTCCGTTGCCGAAAATTTTCAATCGAGAATATCGGCTCAATTCGACGCTTGGATAGCTCGCCTGAGCAAAACGCTCGTTGAATTTGGATGCGAACCGAACCGCGGCGACTCACTGGCCCTCGAGACACTCGAAACGCTCTACGGCTCCTTGGCTGTGGGTCGTCTCTTGGGCAGTTTTGAGAACGTTAGCTTTGCATTGCGACGTTCCAGGAGAAACATCGGTCTCGACACTACGCCAGACTTCTTATAGCCGCATGTAATCGTTTACTCGCTGCAAAGCCCCCAGCAACCCTTTCGAAACATCATTACGACGCCAAGCACCTGCCGCCAATCGCGCAGCGTCCATCCGAGTCGGATAGACATGTATGGTCGAGAATATTTTTTTTAATCCCAACCCGTGTGTCATAGCCGTCACGTATTCGCTAATAATCTCCCCTGCCTCGGGACCGACCACGAGCGCTCCAAGTAACCGATCACTGCCACGCGCCGTGACAAGCTTCACGAAACCTTCGGTTCGTCCATCAGTCTGCGCTCGATCCAGGTCGTCTAATTCATAACGAGTTACAACGATATCGCGCCCTGTGGACCGTGCTTGCTCTTCGGACAACCCTACCCGTGCGACCTCTGGATCCGTGTATGTAGCCCACGGTACGACCGATTCATCCAGTGCGAACCGCCAAAACGGTCTCGCTAACGCATTTGCCGCAGCGATCCACGCCTGATGCGAGGCCATATGGGTAAATTGATATGGCCCTACCACGTCGCCAGCCGCATAAATCGAATTAATGGCCGCTGTCTCTTATACACATCTGACGCTGCCGACGAATAGAGAGGTGTAGATCTCGGTGGTCGCCGTATCAT
>CAXDSX010000401.1:0-1580 GCA_963992075.1 uncultured Pseudomonadales bacterium
GAAGGAATGCGATTTGGACGCCGGTCACCGTTTCACGAGGTTCCACTAGAAACTCGGCTCCCAGATCCTTTAACTGAGATGCCGCTTCTTTCATGTCATCGACGCGTAAACCTAGATGGTCCAGTCCGAGTTGCTGGTGTGGTTCCTTAGACCTTTGAGTGATGTCTTCCGACACGGTCGAGATCAATACCGTTTGTCCGTCCAGCTCCATATTGCAGCGAGGTAAACTGTTAGCCCCTTTTGATCTGACGATCGTTGCGCCGAACATGGTTTCATAAAATCTACCCGCGGCCATTGCATCGTGGCTCATGAGATGAACGTGATGGTGTCGGTATTTGGGCATGTCGTCATTCCTTGTAATGATTGTTGACAGGACTTAAGACCGGCACAGTCAACGGGTGGTTCTTTATGACGCTAGAGAATTCTCGGCGACGAAATCCTGCATCCCTTGCCATTCATCCCAGTGGTTGCAGAGTTTGTCGATTGATGTCTTCCATGGGTTGTATGTGTCGGGGTATTCGAGGAACTGGCCGTAGTAGCCACGATCCAGGTGATCACTTACGCCGTGACCCAAGCGACGACTGCCTTCGTGGGGGTTTTCTTCTCGCAAGCGACGTATTCTGAAATAGATATTCATTCGAGGCTCGGCTCCACGATTGGGCGTGGCCGTGTGTGGACAACTGTGGAGCGCGATGACGGCATCGCCTTCCTCCAAGAGGACGGGGGTCAATTCGGGCCATTCCCAGCCATCAACCGGATCGCTGCGTTCGCGCATCTCATGCATACGTGCCCGGACGGATTCCGGTAGTCCATTCAAGTAGGTTCGCCCCTCGTCTGTCGCCTTGATGCGTGGCCAATCTGGGCCCTCTGGTCCAATGACGCCTCCGGTATCGCGCTGAAGACGAAACGCGGATTCAACGGTTTCGTGCATACCTTTGAGAACGGCGAATTGTCCCCGTCCGGGTACGGATTGATCGTTGAGGGCGACACCTACCAGCGCCGAGTAACTTCCGAGGGATATGGTTCGGTCCGGATCTTGCCACAACTGGCCATCGTTGCTGCCCCGCCGATCATCGTTCTCGCCAAAGTATGGGATAGGGTTTAGCGGGCGACCCGTCAGGGGTTCGATCTCGGCGGCTGAGTCAGGTATCGCACCACTCCAACTCCCATCCACGTGCGGGCTTGGTCTTCCTCCCATTGCATCAAACGCGGGTGTCACAGCTACTTGTGAACTGATCACCTCGGGGAATGGCCCTAGTTCTGTCTCTAGAATCGTTTTAAGCCGCGTTTGATTAAATAGCTTTAAGACGTCTGGGTGGATAGCGAGTTCTCGAGGCACCAAAAGTATCCGTTTATCCCGGGGCAAGACGTCCTCGATCAATACCTTCGCAGCCTTGGTATAGGAGCGTGGAACGACATTCTTGATGACGATAAAACCGTCATCGAAAAAGCAACGTTTTTGTTCATCGCTCAGGTGATTTTGTTGCACGGATAAACTCGTCGACTGCCAGCGGAGAGAATAACGACTGTCTCTTATACACATCTGACGCTGCCGACGAATAGAGAGGTGTAGATCTCGG
>CAXDSX010000402.1:0-1569 GCA_963992075.1 uncultured Pseudomonadales bacterium
GAGAGGACCTATATCACGGCGGGGATGGTGGCTCTCATGTTGTTGATCCCGCTTGCTATTACGTCGACTAGAAATTGGCAACGCCGTCTAGGACGACGTTGGAGAAGTTTGCACGCCCTGATTTATCCGGCCGCGTTGGCGGCGCTGTTACACATCTTGTGGGCTGCTAAAGCTAGCCTTCTAGACGTTTCCATTTACGGTTGTACGCTCGCGCTACTGTTTGCGGAACGGATTGTGGTTAGAATCCGCCGACGTCAAGGTAAGGGTGTAGTCAACGGCTAATTGTTATGAACTCGAATAGTTATTGGCGCGACAACCTTCGTCTCATCGGTATTTGTTTAATCCTATGGTTTACGTGTTCCTACGGCTTCGGCGTACTTTTGGTTGACGAACTAAATCGGATTCAATTTGCCGGATTTAAGCTGGGCTTTTGGTTTGCCCAGCAAGGGAGCATCTATGTGTTCCTAGTCCTGATTTTCTTCTACGCGCGTCGGATGACGACGATCGATAAAAAACACGATGTGGATGAGGACTGATGGACCTTCAGACACTGACCTACGTGGTCGTTGGTTCAACGTTTGCACTCTACATTGCGATCGCATTCAAATCCAAAGCTCGCACTACCGGCGATTTCTACGTTGCCGGGAAGCACGTCCACCCTATTGCAAATGGTATGGCGACGGCGGCGGATTGGATGTCTGCGGCATCTTTTTTGTCGATGGCTGGATTGATCGCGTTTCTTGGGTACGATGGGTCGGTGTACCTGATGGGCTGGACTGGTGGGTACGTGCTCTTGGCCCTCCTGTTAGCCCCTTACCTTCGTAAGTTCGGCAAATATACGGTCCCAGAATTCATTGGCGACCGATACTATTCTCAAACGGCGCGAGTCGTTGCCGTGATCTGCTTGATCGTTATTTCGTTTACCTACGTCGCCGGACAAATGCGTGGTGTGGGTATTGTCTTCTCGCGATTTCTAAATGTTCCCATCGAATTGGGATTGATCGTCGGTATGGCGATTGTGTTCTTGTATGCCGTGCTCGGGGGCATGAAGGGCATCACCTACACTCAGGTTGCGCAATACTGCGTACTGATTTTCGCCTATACCCTACCCGCGGTATTCATCTCGCTCCAAGTCACCGGCAATCCTATTCCGCAGCTTGCATTCGGTAGCGAAGTTGAGCCCGGTGTCAGTTTATTAGCAAAGTTGGATCAGATCGTTACGGACCTTGGTTTCGCTGCCTATACGTCCGGAACAAAGAGTACGACCGATATTTTCTTTATAACGTTGGCACTGATGGTCGGGACGGCAGGGCTTCCGCATGTGTTAGTTCGTTTCTTCACAGTTCCCAAAGTGCGAGATGCTCGTGCGTCTGCGGCATGGGCCCTCCTTTTTATCGCGGTTCTCTATACCACTGCACCCTCGGTAGGTGCGCTCGCGCGCTTGAATCTCACAACCACCATTCAGCAATCTCCAGTAGGTACTGAAAATGCAAACATGGCTGTCTCTTATACACATCTGACGCTGCCGACGAATAGAGAGGTGTAGATCTCGGTGGTCGCCGTATCATT
>CAXDSX010000403.1:0-1527 GCA_963992075.1 uncultured Pseudomonadales bacterium
ATGATACGGCGACCACCGAGATCTACACCTCTCTATTCGTCGGCAGCGTCAGATGTGTATAAGAGACAGGTTATTGATTGAATACGCGGGCGCGCCTTTCCACATTCTCGAAGCCATACGGGCGGAGAGGAAATCGCTTTGGCTCACGCTCAAGAGTGCGAGGGATGGACACAATAGCGTCAGTGACGCGGTTGATAACCTGCGCAACGAGGAACTTGTCGATGTTCTCGCTCGGTGGACACGATTTTTGCACAGGTTGGTCGTTGAAGACCGGGTCGGAAGGGAAGGCGTAGATTTCTTTGACGACTTGATCGAGACTCGGCGCATGGCGTTGTCCAATACGGGATTGAATCGCCCATTGCAGCTGGAACGCCTGATGTTTAAATGGCGTGAATTAGTGATTCGTGATCGGCGAAAAATTGAATCGGACGGCCGATCCACAACAGCTGTCAAGACGAATTAGGGCTCAAGCTCCTGTCGAATTCCGTTTCAAATAGTCGGTAATGGGTTTCAACCATGCCGAGCTGGCTATAGGTCGCTTGAGCGCCTTCATTATCCTTTTCGACATACAGTCGGATCCCTACTGCCGTTGGATCCGCTGATGCGAGCGTGGCAACGTGTTGATGCATTGCGGTATAGACGCCGATCCGACGCCGTGACGAAGTAACGTAAACACTCTGGATCCACCAAAATCGCCCGTTACGCCAATCACTCCATTCCCATGTGAGCATGAGCGTTCCTACGGGTTCGTCAGCAATTTCGGCGACGAAATAAAGCGCTAGTTCGTCCGATGAAAGGGCGCTTTCAATCCCCCGTCGCAACGTATTCTCGTCTAGACCTTTGTCTTCGCTTTCGGCGGCCATCGCGATCTGGAAATCAATCAATATGTCGAGATCCGATTGAGTAGCCCTCCGGACCGCGATGTCGTGGGCGACTGTCACGCGCTATGAACCAAAATGGGTTGTAACGTGTTTCATTGTGCCAATGCTTTTTCAAACGCGGGGCGCGTTAGATTTTCGTGACCGTTCTCAGTTGCCAATACGTTGTCTTCTATTCGAATTCCGCCGAATGGAACAAATGCTTGAACGCGGTCTCGATCGATATCGGCGGGATTCTTGACGCTGTCAATGAGCATCGGGATGAAATAGATCCCGGGTTCGACCGTGAAGATTTGGTTGGCCTCGATTTGCCGGGTCAAGCGCAGGGTAGGAAAGCGATCTGAAGCTTTACTATTGTTGGCTTGACCAGCGGTCAATCGGCCGCCCACGTCGTGCGTCTGCAAGCCGAGGAGGTGACCAAGACCATGCGGGAAAAAGGCGTCGGTCAACCGTTGATCGAACGCGGCTTCTGCCGAACAAGTTACGAATCCAAACGCAACCAGCAGCTCGGCGATATCGTGATGCATACGTTCATGGAGATCGAGGTAGCTTAGTCCTAGCCCGATACCGTCGATTAGCTGTCTCTTATACACATCTCCGAGCCCACGAGACCGAGGCTGATCTCGTATGCCGTCTTCTGCTTGAAAAA
>CAXDSX010000404.1:0-1515 GCA_963992075.1 uncultured Pseudomonadales bacterium
CACCGAGAGCTACACCTCTCTATTCGTCGGCAGCGTCAGATGTGTATAAGAGACAGCATATAGACCGTGTAATGTATCGGACCCGCGACGCCGAACCAATGGCAACTGGTAGGATCTACGCAATTCATCTATCCATGGTTTGCAATACCGACGCCCGATCAACCCGTGAATCTTGCATCAACCAACAATCCACCCGCGCCACTTAGATACCTGACGTCGTTGGCCGAGCGGCGCATGGTGAAGCGATACCGCAGCCAGCAAAACGTAATCCGAGCAACGGCCAAGCCGCCGTATCGTCTGGACTACTTCCATCAAGTGGACGACCCCCACAGCTATCTTGTCGCCCTTGCCCTAAGACAGATCGAGACCGCATATCCCGTCGACATCCGGAATCACCTGGTGTCGCCTCCCGACAGGATGAACGCACCGGAACCAGAATTGCTCCGCGAATACGCACTACGCGATGCCGAACAAATCGCACCGCATTACGGCCTGATTATGGATACCCGAGAAGCATCAGCTACCGACATTGAACGATGCGAAGTCGAACTCTCCTCAATCCCTCACGACCAGTTTCTCGACAAGGCCGCGTCGTTCGGTGCGCTGATCGTAAATCCCAAGACTGTGGTTGCAACTCGCACGACGTCCCCGCCAACTCGTGAAGGGAACAAGCTACGACGACGGCTCGGTCACTTTTCATCGGCCACCGTGTGTTTTGAGGGGAATTGGTATTGGGGCCTCGATCGTTTGTATCTACTCGAGACATTGCTGTGCGAGCTCTGTGATCGGACTACCGATCAGCTCCTCTTTCCTCGACCAACCGAAACCGGCCCTGAAGATGCGTCAAAACTCTCCCTTGAAATATTTCCCTCGCTTCGAAGTCCGTACACGGCTATTGGCTTTGATCGCGCCATAGCCTTGGCAAAATCAACAGGCGTCCAACTGCAGATCCGACCGGTCTTACCCATGGTGATGCGCGGCGTCCCCGCAACCATGGCGAAAGGTCGCTACATTATGACCGACACCGCACGAGAGGCCGACGCATACGGTATACCGTTCGGCGATATTTACGATCCCATCGGCGCTCCCGTACAACGCGCCTACTCCCTTTATCCCTGGGCTCGATCGATGAACCGGGAAATTGAGTTCCTATCGTCTTTTTTGGTCAACGCCTTCAGTCGCGGGGTAAACGCTGCTAACGATCGTGGCTTAAGGCAAATCGTTGAATTCGCAGGTTTGTCGTGGTCCGAAGGAAAAAAACATCTGGGTACAAATCAATGGGTCGCTGAGATCGAAGAAAACCAGCGCGTGCTCGTCAAGGAACTGGGACTATGGGGCGTCCCAAGTTTTCGTTTACGCAACGCCGAAGAAAGCACTTTTTGTACTTGGGGTCAGGACCGCATCTGGTTGGTCGCCGCCGAAATGAAACGTCTTGTAGGTCAATAAGCTCGGTCGTTAAACTGTCTCTTATACACATCTGCCGCTGCCGACGAATAGAGAGGTGTAGATCTCGGT
>CAXDSX010000405.1:0-1501 GCA_963992075.1 uncultured Pseudomonadales bacterium
GAGACAGTGTCGTAACTGAACGGGATCGGGGGCCAAAGCATCCAGCCATCACCTGCGGTAACGAGGTCTTGAACCTTGGTCGATTGGTACATGGCTTCGGTCTCGAACACACCACCAAACGCCGTCTCCGGATACACCACGAACACAGGGAAATAAACCTCGCCCTCGAATCCCATCACCAGGGGCTTGTCGTTGGCGATCAACTCGGCGAAGAAGCTCAGAAGCATCATGCTACCGATAATCCAGAGACTAAAATATCCGCGCTTGTTGGCTTTAAAATTGGCTAGGCGACGTCGGGTGAGCGGCGCGAATTGAAAGCGCGACTTGTTATCATCGACAACGACGTAACCGTCCGTCGCTTGAATACCGCCAGATTGAGTCCCTTTATCCATCAAGTTTCTCGTGTCTCAAAGTCAATGCGCGGATCGACGAGCGTGTAGACGATGTCGCCAACAAGCGTCATCACAAGACCAACCAACGTGAAGCAAAACAAGGTGCCAAACATAATCGGGTAGTCACGACGTAAGACGGCCTCAAACCCGAGGAGCCCCAAACCATCGAGCGAGAAAATCACTTCGATGAGCAAGGCCCCAGTGAAGAGAATACCAACCAAAGCCGCGGGGAACCCCGCGATCACGATCAGCATGGCATTCCGAAACACGTGACCGTAGAGCACGCGCTTCTGGTTGATCCCCTTCGCCCGCGCTGTCAATACGTACTGCTTAGAGATTTCGTCCAAGAACGAGTTCTTGGTTAGCATCGTGAGCGTCGCAAAACCGCCGATGGTTAAAGCGGTCACCGGTAGCGCGAGGTGCCAAAAGTAATCGGCAATCTTGCCCAATACAGTCAGATCTTCAAAGTTGTTCGAGGTGAGTCCCGACAACGGAAAGAGGTCGAGATACGACCCACCGGCAAAAAGCACAATCAGAAATATGGCGAACAGGAAGCTAGGGACCGCGTAACCGGCGAAGATCACGCCGCTAGTCCATGCATCAAAACGGGTACCATCACGGACCGCCTTGGCTACCCCAAGGGGAATTGAGAGCAAATAGATGACCAACATGGACCAGAGTCCGAGTGAAATCGATACCGGCAACCGCTCCTTAATGAGCTCCAAGACGGGACGGTCCTGGAAGTAACTGTTGCCGAGCTCAAACGTCAGGTAGTCACGCACCATCATGAGATAGCGTTCCTGAATGGGTTTATCGAAACCGAATTGTTTCTCGATCGCAGCGATTAATTCCGGGTCAAGCCCTTGGGCACCAGCCAACTGGGTTTGTAACGATTGACCCGTAGTTTGCGGTGCGCCCTGGGCACCCGCTACGCGACTTGCCGCACCGCCCTGATCTTGTCCGGTGAGCTGAGCGATCATCTGATCGACCGGACCACCGGGCGCTAATTGCACAATAAAAAAATTGACGGTAATGATCCCAATCAGGGTCGGGAACAAGAGCAACACGCGTCGGGTCAGATACCTACTCAACCGAATCCTTCTCCGCTC